>JALSPL010000040.1 GCA_026985975.1 Anaerolineae bacterium
CCAGCCTTACGGGGACGATTTGCACTTCAGAATCCCTGTTCAGCCAATAGATCAATTGTTCACCAACAGGTATGCCTTCGTATGGCGAGTGCAGTTCTTTCAACGACTGCCCGTTGACGGCGACGATGCGATCGCCCGGGCGTATGCCGGCCCGGGCGGCGGGGCTATGTGGGGCTACGCTTTCCACCGTATCATCGGCGGAGAGAACAATGCCATCGTAAGGCAATTGCCAACTCATCCACCCGCTCCATAGAAGAAAGAGCAGGTTGGAGAAAGCAATCAAGAGGAACAAGCCGTTAAGCCATCGGGGCTGCCGAGAATGCAAGCGAAGGCGTTTCGGTTTTATCAGCTTTGATTTTCTCGCAGCCAGATCAAAAGGCCCCCTCGCCTTGAAAATCTTCGAAAAATTTTCGCCCTTGGCCGATAAAGATGTCTCATTCATTCTGGGGAGGGGTGAAGTGAAAGCCATGTTAGATAACGGGAGAATACTTCGCGCCTTTCTTGCGGCATCTTGATGCTATCCAGCGCGCTCATCGCCCGCCGTCGATAACGCATTGTCTCAGCCAGCAGGTAGATTTCACCGCCCAACGTGCGAACCAGAGATTTCGCCTCCATTTCCGCCTTGACGTCGGCGCTCGCCCGTTCCAACAATGTCAGCAGACGCTCCCTTTCCAGCGGCGAGGCCACCGAAAGCGCATAAAAAATCGGAAATGTGTGATGCCTGGAGGCGATGTCGCCGCCTTTTCCTGTCTGACGAAAATCCTTCAGGTCGTCATTGAGTTGCAGCATCATGCCCAAGTTGTATCCGAACGCCTCATAGTGCGAGAGCTGCTCTTCATCTTTGGTGGCGCAACGTGCGCCGGCCCACGCACCCAGCAGAAAGAAGTTGCCGGATTTGGACGCCATCACCTCGCGATATGCTTTCAAGTCCGGCAATGCGGGTTGATCGATGTCTGCATGTTGTCCTGCCGCCATCTGCAAAATGGTGCGATTGAATTCCGCCCCCAAAAGCGCCCGAATATCTTCTTTGGGAGGAGTGCTGTCCAGCCATTGCATGAGGGCGATATTGGCGATGGCGATGAATCCTGTGCCGATATTGATTGCCACAGGCGATGAAATGGTGCGGTCGTTGAGAATGATCTCGTCGCCATCTTCTACGTCGTCAAGGAATTTGGCTGCAAGGTGCAGCGCGCGCCAAGCTGCAGCAACAGGGATGGCGTCTGTCATTTCGCCGCCTGCCGCCCGGCACGTTTGTAGTGGTAGAGCGCTGAGAGATTGCGAGGAAGCTTTTTCGCGACGTTCTTCCAGGTCGATGATAGCGTGCAAAATGCGCGCGTATGCTTCATCCTGCTCTAATGTCAGGATTACTTCTCTCAACAGCTCATATATCTTCAGTATGGGCTGTTCGATGATGAATGTAAACCAAGATCAGGTTTGGGCGATCCATGCACCATTTCTTGTTGCCTTTTTGTAGGCAATATTAAAAAATGGCGGGCATAGAATGCCCGGATGTTGTTTACGCGGACGGTTCTTGTTCAGGAGCGTTGAACTGCCATCCCCACGGGCCATTGGGGCCGCCCGCCGGCTCGGACATGAACTGCCATCCCCACGGGCCGTTGGGGCCGCCCGCCGGCTCGGACATGAACTGCCATCCCCACGGGCCGTTGGGGCCGCCCGCCGGCTCGGACATGAACTGCCATCCCCACGGGCCGTTGGGGCCGCCCGCCGGCTGAGACGACTGCATGAACAGCTCCCGCATGTCTGAGAGGATCTCGCGTTCTTCCTCCGACAGATCGAAGGAGGCCAGCGCCGATTGCAGATCAGTCAACGCATGATCCCGAAATTGCTGATCTGTTGAAAAGCGGTGGATGAATTGTTGAAGTGGACTGGACATGATGACTCCTTTGGGAAGAGTGAATATGGGCACCGCAACTACCGTAGCCAATTTGCGATGTTGGCATAAAAATATAGACGTATATCCAGCCGTATTTGATACGGGTAAAGGATATTTTATCCTGTTTTTTTCCCGTAGCCATGACGGATTCCCCAGGCAATAGCCATGCCGCGAGAATCAGCGTCGATTTTGTCATAGATGTTTCGTAGATGATACCGCACTGTGCGTTCGGAGATGCCTAGTGTTTCACTGATCCTTGCATTGGTCCATCCCTGAGTCAGGTAGTGCATGATTTCCTTTTCCCGTTCAGAGAATGAGACTTCGCGGGAAATCTTTTGCGCCGCCAGCATTTTGCTGATGATGGCCCGGCTAAACCAACCGTTTTCGCCAGCAGCCACGCCTCGGACAGCCTCGACGATGGTTCCCAAGGCTTCTCTTTTGAGCAGGTAGCCCGCGGCGCCAGCTTCCACCATTTCGATGATAAAATTTTCGTCATCATAAGCGCTCAATACCAGGACATTAGTCTGCGGCTCATTCGTGGAGAGCTCCTTGATGACTTCGATGCCATTCCTGCGCGGCATCGACACGTCCAGCACCAGAACATCCGGTTTAAGCTCTCTTGATTTTCGAATTGTTTCTTCGCCATCTCCCGTCTCGGCTACGACGGTGATATCATCTTCCATTTCCAGGATGGTGCGAATGCCACGTCTCAGGACGGGGTGATCGTCAGCTAATAATACAGTAATCGGGCTCATGCGGCGAATTTCTGACGGTAATGTGCGAGTGCGGTGCGAGACGGTGTCGATACTGTGTTCATTATACTTAGGGACTCTCATTGACGCAAGGTTGTGTTCAAGGGGGAGTGTAAGTTGTGTCACCGATTCCGCCCCAATCATTATCAGTGCACCGCGTGTCAATGGCGAAGCATCCAATGGGCCGTCCGGGGTGATCGGGCGCGTCCATCACGCCGCTTTGGCCAGCCTGTCGCCATCCAGTTTCAGTGAAAGCACCTGCGAGACGCTGTCCGGGCCCATGCTGATGCCGTAGATGGTGTCGGCGATCTCCAGCGTGGCCCGGCTGTGGGTGATGACGATGAATTGGGCCTTTTCGCTGAGTTCGCTCAACACCGTCTTCACCCGCTCGATATTGGCCTCATCCAGGGCAGCGTCGATCTCATCCAGCACCGCGAAGGGCGTGGGACTGACGCTGATGATGGCGAAGATGAGCGAGGCCGCGGTCAGCGCCCGCTCGCCGCCCGAGAGCATGGTGAGATTGGCGGAGCGCTTGCCCGGCGGCCGGGCGATGATCTCCACGCCCGTGTTGGTGATATCCTTGGGATCCGTCAGTAGCAGTTTGGCCGTGCCGCCGCCGAACAAGCGGGTGAAATAATGGGTGAACGCCCTGGCCACCGCCTTGAACGTACGCCGGAATTCCTGGTCCATCAACTCGTCCAGCTCGGAGATCACTTGCTGCAATTGCCCGGCGGCCTCCTCCAGGTCTTGCGATTGCTGCGTCAGAAACTCGAATCGCTCCCTGGTCGCCTTGTACTCGGCCTGGGCTTCAGGATTGATGGGTCCGAGACGCCTCAACAATCCCTTCAATCGCTGAATCTCCTCCTTCATCTCGGCGGGGATTTCAGTCACTCGCGGCAGGGTGGTCACAATCTGATCAAACGGCAGCGGCTCCTGCGAGGTCACGCCCTCCTCCGTCTCAAACGTCACCAGCCCGAAATCATTTTCGATTTGCCTGCGCAGGTATTTCAGATGATCCTCGGCGCGTTGCAGGGCCAGTTGCGCCTGATTCAATTGCCTTTCCTCCTGATGCAGACGCTGACGCAGCGCCTCGCCCTCGGCGTCATGCTCGATCCAGCCGCTTTCCAGCGCGTCCAGCTTTTCCTGCGCTGGCGCGATCCGGGCGACCAAAGCCTGATAATGCTGTTCCGACGTCCCCAACTGCGTGCGGATGGCCTCCAGCCGTTGGCCCGATGCGGCTTTCTCTTGCTCGATGGTCGCCATGCGCCGCCGCCGCTCCTGCAAGTCTGACGCCAGTTTCTGCAGTCGTCGCTCGCGGTCGGCGACGATGGCGGCCTGGGCCTGCAAGCGCTCTTCGATGGCGTCCAGCCGGGCCCGGGCCTGGGCCACCGTCTGAATCAAGCCGGAACCCCCCAGCGTCGCCAGTTTCTCCTCCAGTGCGGCAATGCGATTATCCGCAGTCGTCTGTTCTCCCCCGAAAGCCTGAATTTCCTCCCGCAGTTGCACCAGCCTGCGGCCAAAATTTTCCAACTCTTGCCTGAGCTTTTGCGCCCGCTCCCGACGCCACGTCTCTGCCTGTTGCTCTCGTTCCAGGGCGCTCTGGGCCTGGGCAAGTTCGGCGGTGAGCGCTTTCTCCTGCACGCTCAATTCGCTGGCAGCGGCCGCCAGACGGCTGCGCTCTTCTTCGATGGCGGCGACAGCCTGGTTCAGGTTCTCGATCTCCTCATCCAGGCGCTTGACCCGACCCTGCAGGGTGGCGATTTGGTGCGGCAGTTGTCGATATTCCCGCTCGCGAGCCAGCATGCCGCCCTTGTGACGTTGATTGCGACTGCCGCCGCTGACGCTGCCGCCCGGATGCACATAATCGCCTTGCAGCGTGACGATGCGAGGGCGATAACCGCCGCCGCGACTGATGCGCCGCGCCACGGCCAGATCCTCCACCACCAGAATCTGCCCCAACAGCAGTTCCACCGCCGGACTGATCTCCTGATCATACGATACAAGATCCGCCGCCCAACCCAACACGCCTTTTTCGCGCGGGGCGTCATGGCGACGCTGGGGGCGCAGATTGTCCAGGGGCAAGAATGTGGCCCGGCCGCCGCGCGTCTGTTTGAGGTGACTGATGGCCGCCTCGGCGTCTTCCCAGCTCGCCACCACCACATCCTGCAAGCGTCCGCCCAGCGCCGCCTCGATGGCCTGTTCGTAGCGATCGGGCGCCTCCAGCAGGTTGGCGATGGGGCCGAGAATGCCGTGCAATCCGCCCTGATGACTGGCCCGCACCACCTGCTTGACGCCGGCAAAAAGCCCCTCGCCTTCGGCCCGCAGTCGATCCAGCAGCTCGTAGCGGGCCTGCAACGCTCGCACCTGCGCGTCGAACTCCGCCCGCTGCCGCTGTATGCGATCGCGCCGCACCGCGGTTTCCTGGGCGCGGGCCTCGGCCATTTGCAGGCGCGACGCCACATCGTCGATCTTCCGACTCAGCTCCTGCAGACGACTCTCCGCCTCATCTCGTCGGCGCTGCTGTTCTGCGGCCGCCATGGTCGCCTTTTCCGCTTCTTCTTCACTTTGCGCCAGTTCAATCTTCAACGCTGCGCGTTGTTCGTTGGCGTGCTGAATGCGGCTTTCGCGATCATGGATGGCGGTGGTCAGCGCCAGCAGCCTGGCCCGGGCCTGGGCCAGAGCCTGCTCGGTTTGCAGACGATCCGCCTCCAGCGCCTG
>JALSPL010000041.1 GCA_026985975.1 Anaerolineae bacterium
CTTGACAAAGGCCCATTCTTCGTCACTGACATCACTTGGGTAAGGTTTTCTGTTCATATATTTAACTTTACCATAATTATATATGAATTCCGTTTGAAAAATTACCCAAGTGCATAACAGGCTCTAGATATCCCGACGCACAAATGAAAATCTGATGCAAATGCTTTATGATGAGATAAAATTAAACGGATTTGGAGGCAGTCCCATGCAGAAATCGATGAGTGCATTGCAGCAGCATCGCAAAAACGAAAAGCAAGAGGCTTTTTTCCGGCTGATTCTTGATGTGGCGCCAGGCCTGGAACGCTATGTGAACAACCGCTTGCGCACCGCAGAGCGCAAGGGTCTCATCCCGGTCGATCTTTACACCCCTCAAGATATCCTGGATGAGGTCTTGCTGGAGGTCTACGAACATTTCGACGACATGCCGCAGGAGGAATCGAGCATGCGGGTGAAGCTCTTCCAGCTCGCCAACGAAAGGCTCGATGAAATCATCCGCCAGGAGGCGTGGCGGCTGCAATCTCTGAGACTGGAAGCCATCCTCGCCGATGAGATGCGAATGCTGAACGAAATCCCACAGATCACCGTGGATGCGGATGGGGACATCGTCATGGTCGAAGACCTGGACGATGCCGAGCTGGAGCCGCCCGAACCCCGCGCGCTGCTGCTAGAGGACAGTTTCGAGGATGAGATCATCAAGCAAACGGGACTGGAAGGCGTCGTCATCAAAGGCGATCGGGCCTTGCAGCAGCTCCTGGCCCGCGTTTATGCTGATCTGCCCGCACAGAGCCGCATCATCTTCGATTTGTGGACTCGCGGCAAGCTGACGATGGAGGAAATCGCCAGCGTGCGAGGCATCAGCATCGAGCAAGTGCGTGATACCCTGCAACGCATTCAGGCCCGGTTTGCCTCTCTCCTTCGATAAAAAACAAGGACATGGATGAACACGGCTTTCAGACACGGATTTTTTTGAACTTATCCGCGTTTACCGTGTAACGCCGTGTCCCTTTTTTGTGCTTGCCGATACGGCGATCTTATTCCAGTCCGTATAATCCCCAGCGACGGGACACCCGCTCCTTGATCTCGTCGCTCATGGTCGCCAGCGCTGGCCAGTGGCGATGATAGCCCTCCGCAGGCAGCTTGCGGGTGGCGTCGATGCCGATCTTGCCGCCATACGCGAAGTGGTAGCTGGCGTGATCCAGCGCATCCACCGGCCCGTCCTGGATGATCACATCCCGGCTCCAGTCCACATTGCCGAACATGTGGAACAGGGCGTCCTGCTCGTTCTGCACATCCACATCCTCGTCGAAAATGACGATGGTCTTGGTCAGTGACATCAGGCCCATGCCCCACATGCCGTTGATGACTTTGCGGGCGTGGCCTGGATAGCGCTTCTTGATGGAAACGAAGATGAGATTGTGGAAGACCCCGGCCGCGGGCATGTTCCAGTCCACGATCTCGCCCTGGAAGAGCTTCATCAGAGGCAGGAACAGGCGCTCGGTGGCCTTGCCCATCCAGTAATCTTCCATGGGGGGCGGGCCCACCACGGTGGCGGGGTAGATGGCGTTGCGGCGATGGGTGACCGCAGTGATGTGCAGCACCGGGTAGTCGTCGGGCGGGGTGTAATAGCCGGTGTGGTCGCCAAAAGGCCCTTCGATGCGGCGTTCGGCGGGGTCCACCCAGCCCTCGATGACGATCTCGGCATGGGCCGGGACCTCCAGCGGCTGGCTGACGCATTTCACCAGTTCCACGGGCTTGCCTCGCAGCCAGCCCGCCAGCAGAAATTCATCCACGCCCGGAGGCAACGGCGCGCTGCCCGACCATATCACCGCAGGATCGCCGCCCAGGCTCACGGCCACAGGGATGCGTTCCTGGCCCGTTTCTCGGGCCTCGCGTTCATGCTCCGCCCCACCTTTGTGCAGTTGCCAGTGCATCCCCGTGGTCTTCTGGTCATACGCCTGCATCCGGTACATGCCCACGTTGCGCCCGCCGCTAAGAGGGTCGCGGGTGATGACCGTGGGCAGGGTGATGAAGGGGCCGCCATCCTCGGGCCAGCAGGTGAGAATGGGAATCCATGCCAGGGACGCGGCCTCGCCTGTCTTGATCACCTCTTGCACTGGCGCTTTTTTAACGATCTTGGGCTTGAGTCCAGCGCTTTTCAACGCTCCCAGCATATCCCTGGCCCGATCGACGGCGGGCCCCAGGCCTTTGGGCGGTCTGGGATCGATGAGCCGGGCCATCTTCTCGTTCAATTCCTCCAGCTCCCGCACGCCCAACGCCCAGGCCATGCGCCGGGGACTGCCGAACATATTGATAAGCACCGGCATGTCGGAGCCGATGACGTTCTCGAACAACAGGGCCTTGTTCTTTTCCTCAGGCCCTTTGCTCACCCGATCGGTGATCTCGGTGATCTCCAGATAGGGGTCCACCGGAGCCTTGATACGGGCCAGTTGCCCCCCTTTTTCCAGCAGGTTGATAAATTCGCGCAGATCCTTATAAGCCATAGGCTGTCAGATTTTCTCTCCTCGCTTCACGCCCGCCATCAGCAGACCGATGTTTTCGCGGGTGGCTTCGGCCCTGGGCACGATGTCGATGATCTCGCCCTTGTACATTACTGCAATGCGGTCGGAAAGCGACATGATCTCATCCAGCTCGGAGCTAACCAAAAGCACGGCCACGCCCTCATCCCGCTTGGCCACGATCTGGTTGTGGATGAACTCGATGGAGCCCACATCGATGCCGCGGGTGGGTTGGGCCGCAATCAGCAGCTTGATGGGACGACTGAACTCCCGGGCCACCACCATCTTCTGCTGATTCCCGCCCGAAAGGCTGCCCGCCCGGGTCAGTGGGCTGGGCGTGCGCACATCGAATTTCTCGATGAGCTCTTCGGCGTGTTGGATGATGGCGGGCCGGTTGATGGTGACGCCCTTGGCAAATGGCGGCAGATTATAGGTGTTCAACACCAGGTTGTCGGCCACCGGATAGGTGGAAACCATGCCGTAGGCATGACGATCCTCAGGCACATGGCTGCTCTGCCCCTTTTGGGTGATGGCTCGTGGCGAGGCGTTTGTCATGTCTTGACCATTGATGAGCACCTGGCCGCCATCGGCTTTGCGCAGACTGGTGATTACCTCCACCAGCTCTGTCTGGCCATTGCCCTGCACCCCGGCCACGCCCAAAATCTCGCCCTCGCGCACCTTGAAGCTGACCCCGCGCAGCGCAGATTCGCCCAGATCACTCCTGGCCTTCAGGTCTTTCACCTCCAAAACCACCTCGCCCGGCTGCGCTGGCTTCTTTTCCACCGTGAGAATCACCTCGCGGCCCACCATCATGGCGGCCAGCTTCTCCTGAGTGGCCTCGGCGGGCGTGGTCTCGCCCACCACCTTGCCATTCCGCAGCACCACGATGCGATCGGAGATGTAAAGCACCTCCTTCAACTTGTGGGAGATGAAGATGATGGACTTGCCCTGGGCCTGCAAGCGCTTCATAATCTCGAACAACCCCTCGATCTCCTGCGGAGTCAGCACCGCGGTGGGCTCGTCCAGGATCAGTATCTCGGCCTCGCGATACAACGCCTTGATGATCTCCACCCGTTGCTGCACCCCCACCGGCAAGTCTTCCACCTTGGCGTAGGGATTCACATCGAGATGGTAGCGGTGGGAGAGTTCTGTGATCTCTTGGGCCACCTTCTTGATATCCAGCAGCCCGTTTTTCTTGACGCTTTCGGCGCCCAGCATGATATTTTCGGCCACGGTCATCACCGGCACCAGTTGAAAATGCTGGTGCACCATGCCGATGCCCAGAGCGATTGCGTCTTTGGGGTTGTGCATCTCCGCCTTTTGCCCGTTGACGTAAATCTCGCCTTCGGTGGGCTTGTAAAGGCCGTAGATGATATTCATCAGGGTGGATTTGCCGGCGCCATTTTCGCCCAGCAGCGCCAGGATTTCACCCTTGTTCAGGGCCAAATTGACATCATCGTTGGCAATGACGCCCGGGAATTTTTTGGTGATATGTTTGACTTCCAGTGCAGGAACGTTGGTGTTGCTCATAATTTGCCTCCGTCCGGGGAGCTTTATTCCGATGATCCTTCGGTCTCGTAGACCTTGCCTTCAGCCGCGGGCGGCCGCACCCGGCCAACAAAGCCCGCCACCGCAATAATGGTGACCACATAGGGCAACATGCTGATGAAATGTCGGGGGATGTTGACCACGCCCGCCAGCAGCAACGCGTTCTGCACGCCCTGGGTGTAACCGAACAGGGTGGCCGCGCCCAGCGCGCCAAAGGGCATCCAGTTGCCGAAAATCATGGCGGCCAGAGAGATGAAACCGCGGCCCGCGGTCATCCCCTCCTGGAACTGCCCCACCGCCTCCAGCACCAGAAAACCGCCCGCCAGGCCCGCCACCATGCCGCCCAGGGTTGTGTTCATGTAGCGGTAGAAATTCACATTGATGCCCACGGTGTCCGCAGCCCGGGGATGTTCGCCCGCGGCCCGGCTGCGCAGGCCCCATTTGGTGTGGAACAGCGCCACATGCAGCACCGCCACCAGAATCAGCGCCGTGTAGGTGATGGGCGGATTATTGAAGAAAATATCGCCGATGACCGGAATCTTGGACAGCACCGGGATGGCGATGGGCGAGAATTTCCCCTCCGCCACCATATCGGGATTGAACAGGTAAGCGGTGAGCCCGCCCGCCAGCAGGATGAGAAAGGTGCCGGAAATGATTTGATCCATTTTGAACTTGATGGAAAACAGGGCGTGAATGTACCCCATGGCCGCCCCGGCCAACAATGCCGCGGCCACGCCGAAAAGCAGGCTGGGCATCAGCGGCCAACTGTTGGTGGCGACTTTGGCCACGAAACCGGCATAAGCGCCCGCCAGCATCATGCCCTCGATGCCGATGTTGATGATGCCGGTGCGTTCGCACAAGATGCCCGCCATCGCCCCCAGGGCCAGGGGAATTGTGGCCCGCAAGGTGAAATTCAGCGTGCTGACGCCAAACAACACCCGCCACATGGAATCATCCGGTATCGGCAGCAGATTGACGATAACGCCAACGATAATCAGAACAATAGCGATTCCCAATGCAATCAGGGATGTTTTCTTGAATCGTGTAGGACTGCTCATAAGCCTCTCCCTTGAGAGGATGAATGAATCAGGGAAATAACGGTGTTTCGCAACAGTGACGACGCATTAGCCATTGACAATGATTACCCGCCCCATGAAATCTTGGGCGTCGTTTCCGCTTCTTCGGGCGCTTTGCGGATGCGGTAAATGTAACGAATGATGGCCGGCGCCGCCACGAAGGCCAGCATCAGGGCGTTGATAACCTGAATGATGTCCGAAGAAACGCCCGAATCGAATTGCATCTTGGCGCCCCCTGCAGCCAATGACGCCATGAAGAAGGCCGCCAGCCCCACCCCAAACGGATTCGTCTGCCCCAGCAGCGCCACGGTGATGCCATCGAAGCCCACCGAGCCGCCGAACTCGGGCGCAAATTTGAAATTCACCCCCAGCGTCTCGATGGCCCCGGCCATGCCCGCCAGCGCCCCGGCCAACATCATGGCCAGGATAATCGTCCATCCCACGCGAATGCCAGCGTATTTGGACGCCTTGAAATTCTGGCCCACCGTGCGCAGCTCAAAGCCGATGGTGGTCTTGTAGATGAGCCAGGCCATGACGAAAATGGTGATGATGGCCAGAGCGATGCCCCAATGCACCCGGTAGGGCGGCCCGAAGATGAAGGGAATGCGGGCGCTATCCACCACCGGCGGCGTTTGCGAGATGGCCTTGGCCGCGGGATCCCACAGCGGGCCCGGCTTCTGTCCCTGCGAGCCCCCCGCATACACCGTCCAGCCAGCGAACAAGGCCGCGATGTAATTCAGCATGATGGTGGTGATGACCTCATGCGCGCCGGTAGTCACCTTGAGGATGCCCGGCACCGCGCCCCACAGCAGCCCGCCCAGGATGCCGGCGGAAATGGCCAGCGGCACGTGGATGATGGCGGGCATATCTGTAAAGTTGATGCCCACCCACACCGAAAAGATGGTGCCCATCATAAACTGGCCCGAGGCGCCGATGTTGAACAGGCCCGCCTGAAAGGCGATGGCCACCGAAAGGCCTGTGAGCAGCAACGGCGACCACTTGCGGATGGTGGTGGCCCAGCCGCGGGCGCTGCCAAATGCCCCCTGAAAAAGTCCCTTGTAAGCCGCAACCGGATTATCGCCAGCCAGCCACATGATAATTGCGCCCACAATTAGCGCTGAAAAAACAGCCAGCAAGGGTATCAGCAAAGAGCGAAATAAACGGCGAAGAGAAAAATTGCCCATAAGCGAACCTCTCATCGAAGAAAGGGGGGGGATGAAAACAGGGATGGCTACAGTCTAATGCCATCACTGTGTTTGTGCAACTGCTTCGCAAGTAGATTGATCTCATGCAAAGCCGCAAAGACATCAAAGGAAAAAAGAGGCAAAAGAACCATGAAAGCTCCCAGCCGGATCTGTCATCCGGCGGGTTTTACGCCTGCCGGCGCCGCCGGATTGCATATCCGGCTGGGAGCATATCATTATCCTCCGCCTATCGTCCATATCAGGATGATCTGCGCCAATCTGCGGGCATCAGCGGCCTCTGCTATGTCAGTGGATAGCGTCCGAATTCCTCCACCGCATCCACCATGGCCAGGATATTCTCCGCGGACACGTCATTCATAATGGTGTGCACCGAGGCCACCATGTAGCCGCCGCCCGGGCCCAAAATGTCGATGACCCGCTTGACTTCCTGGCGCACCTCCTCGGGCGTGCCGTGAGGCAGGATGTGATGGGTGTCGATGGCGCCGCAGAAGGTGATGTCATCGCCATAGCGCCGCTTCAGCTCCGGCAGATCCGACATGCGCCCGGCCGAGGTCTGGATAGGATTGAGGATATCCACGCCGATCTCGATGAAATCTCCCACCAGATCCATGACATCGCCATCAGTGTGGAAAAAGACCTTGGCGTCGGTGCGTTCTTTGATAAACGCGATGAACTCAGCGTGGAAGGGCTTGAGTAACTGCCGATACATCTTGGGCGAGATCAGCAATCCTGTTTGCGAGCCCAGATCATCGCCGATCTTGATAATGTCGATGAGATCGCCGCACTGATCCAGAAAATGTCCCATCAGCTCCTTGCTGAGATCAGTGATCTTACGCAATAGCGCCTGGGCGAAATCGGGATAGAGCGCCATGTTGATCATGAATTTCTCCATGCCCTGCATGGCGTGAGCTCGCTCGAAGGGAAAAAGCAGCCAGGGCGTGCCCATGATGGCGTACTCCCCCTGCTCCTTCAAACGCAACGCCTGCTCCCGCACATGCGCCACGCGGGTCGGGTCGCTCATATCGGGCCAGTGTTCATACGCCTCGATCTCCTCGATGGCATGGGCGTCGGCCATGGGATGAATGCCCGGGAACCACTCGCCTGGTGCGATCTCCTTCTGCCCGCTGCCCCAGGAGTCGATGCAGGGCGTGTGGGGCGGGCGATTGCGATTGCGCTCCCGCACCCACGCCGGCTCCAGGTCCAGCACGCCCCGCACATCGCTGTGCAGGCGGATCATGGTCTCCTCATCGATGGCCGCGGTGCCCAGCTCGGGCCAGTCGTAGATGTACTCATCGGGCGCATCAATGCCCAGCAGCTTTTTCAACTCCTGATAAGGCTTCATCTTGATGCCTGTAGCATTGCTGACCCCAAGGATGATGGGAACCCGATCTGGCTCCTCGTGATTGATGGCGGTCAACACCCGCTCGCGTGAGGTCATGGACATGAGGCTACTCCTTGATGTATGGCTGACCGTCGGCCGCGGGCGGCACTGTGCGCCCGACCACGCCCGCCAGCACGATGATGGTGATGAGATAGGGCAAAATCAGCAGCCATTCGCTGGGGATAGGCACCTGCACCTTGCCCAAAATCTGCAACTTGGCCTGCAACGCATCGGAAAAACCGAAGATGAGCGAAGCGCCATACGTGCCCAATGGCGTCCACTGGCCGAAGATCATGGCGGCCAGACCGATGAAGCCCTTGCCCGCGGTGATGTTCTCATCGAACCGCCCCACCGAGCCGATGGTGAGATACGCACCGCCGATGCTGGCGATCATGCCGCCGATGATGACATTGATGTAGCGGATGCGAAACACATTGATGCCCAGCGTGTCCGCAGCCCGGGGATGCTCGCCCACGGCCTGGGTGCGCAGACCCCATTGCGTGTACCATAACATGAAGTGCATCACCAGCACCGTGAGGAACAAAATATAAACGATGGCGTTCTGATTGAAGAAGATCGGGCCGATAACAGGAATTTTCGACAAAAATGGGATGGCAATCCTGGGAAAAACGCCGCCCGTGTTCAATTCGGGATTAGGTTGCATATATCGTTGACTAATGAAGCTGGTGATGCCAAGACCGAAGATATTGATGGCCACGCCCGCGATGATCTGATCCACGATAAATCGGATAGCCAGCACCGCCAGCACCGCACCCAGCACCGCACCGCTGATGATAGCCGCGCCCAGCCCAAACCACTGGCTGCCCGTGACGCTGGCTACCAGCACCGCTATCATGGCTCCCACCAACATCTGCCCCTCGATGGCGATGTTAATCACCCCCGACCGCTCGCACATGACGCCGCTGAGCCCGGCAAAAGCGATGGGCGTGGCCGCCGCCACGGTGAACGATAGGATGCCCAGCAGATTGATGGCCTTGTTGCGGGTGGCCCACACCAAAAACGCAGCGATGAAGAGGAGAAAAACAACTCCCAACGCCGTGGCCGCGTTTTTGAAGCCCCGCCCCAACTGATACGCGCCAATGGCCCCGGTGATGATCATCAGCACAATGAGCGTCAGTTGGGTGGGCAGCACCAAATCGGGCACATGAATTGGTTTATTCCTTGTCGTTGGATTCAGCTTCAGGGTGCTGACCATCTGACTGTCGGTGTTGAAGATGAACAACACCAGGATCGCCGCGGCCACAATCAGGAAGAAAACGCCGAAGGCGATAGCCCGCCGCCGCTCCTTCTTCAGGGCCGCTGTAGAATCTGTATGGGTGTTGACAGTGGTTGCAGTCATAAGCTCTTAACTCGATGGATGAATGAAAGGGCCATGAAATCGATTATGATCCCCAACTGGTGGTGAAGATGGGGGCTTCTTCGCCCTCCGGCTGCCGCAGACGATACAGCCAGCGGATGATCTCGGGTGCAGCGATGAAAACGATGACCAGCGCCTGAATGATAGTGATGATGTCGATGGGAATATGCGCCACCGACTGCATCCGGGTGGCGCCATTGCGTAGGGTGCCAAACAGCAGCGCGGCCAGCACCACGCCCAGCGGATGGCTGCGCCCCAACAGCGCCAGAGCGATGGAATCAAAACCCATGCCACCGGAAAAGCCCATGCCCACCCAATGGTCGATGGCCAGGGCCTGCACCGTGCCCGCCATCCCCGCCAACGCACCGCTCAACGCCATCACAAACACCCAAAGATGCTTGACGTTGATCCCGGAATACACCGCAGCCTTGAAATTCGCGCCCAACATGCGAATTTCAAACCCTTTGGTAGATTTATAGAGCAGCCAGAAGATGAGAAACGCGGTGATAAGCGCCAGAAAAAATCCGGCATGGAAGCGATTGCCCTGGGTGGAGAAGAATTTCGGAATCTGGGCCGAAGGCAGCACCTCGGGCGTGATTGGGAGCTCGCCCCTGGACATAGGCCCGCCCACTTTCAGCAGCCAGGCGGAGATGCTGATGATGATCCAGTTCATCATAATGGTGGTGATGACCTCATGTCCGCCGGTGTATGCCTTGAGCAGGCCCGGAATCGCGCCCCAGATGGCTCCGCCGATGAAGCCCGCGATCAGCGCCATGGGCAAATGGATGTAAATGGGCAGGCCGGGAAAGCTGTAGCCAACATACACGGCTGAAAGCGCCCCCACCAGCAACTGCCCCTCGGCGCCGATGTTGAACAGACCGCCCTGGAAGCCCACGGCCACGGCCAGGCCTGCAAAGATAAAAGGCACCGAAGCGGTCAGACTCTCGGAAAGGGGCACCATGGCCACCGCCAGGGCTTCCGTTCCCCCGCCGTGCAGCCACACGCCCAGCGCTTTCCATATCTCCACCAGCCCCAGAGAGCCGGAGAGCAGCGCCCCATAGGCCACCGCGATGCTCTGCCAGGTGGCGGCCAACGCACCCATGGGATCAGCGAAAAAGTGCTTCCACGCATCCAGCACCACCGGATCTGTGAAAGCGATGAGCAACGCACCGATAACCAGCGCCGTAAACACCGCCAGCAACGGCACCACCATGGCGCTGGCCCAACTTGACGATTTCTTTTTTGCGTCTTTCGATTTGGGAGTTACGCTGTGAGAGGATGATTCATCCATGAAGAAACTCCGGGAATAAAATTGAAAAATAGCGTTATAAAATGGCTTCGATGGGAGCGTCTGAACGGGCGGGAGCCTGTTTTAGGGCTTCTTCCAGGCTGCTGCCAGCCATCATCAAGCCCACTTGCTCCTTCGAGACCTCATTGGCGTCCACCACAGCCGTGATTTTTCCGTGGAACATGACCGCTATGCGGTCGGAAAGGCCCATGATCTCATCCAGCTCGGCCGAGACCAGCAGCACGGCCACGCCCGCGTCCCGCTTGTTGATGAGTTGCTGATGGATGTACTCGATGGAGCCCACGTCCAGGCCGCGGGTGGGCTGATTGGCCACCAGCAGCCTGATGGGACGGCTGAACTCTCGGGCCACAATCACCTTTTGCTGATTGCCGCCGGAGAGATTGGAGACGGGCACGTAGGCGCTGGGGGTGCGGATGTCGAAATCCCTGATCAACCGCTCCGCTTGCTCGTCGATAGCCGCCCGATTGACACGCCACCCTTTGGCGAAGGGAGGCTTGTAATAAGTGTTGATCACAAAATTATCAGCCACAGGAAAGCGCAGCACCAGCCCATCCGCCTGCCGGTCTTCGGGGATATGCGCCACGCCCGCCTCCACCAGTTTCCGAGGCGAAGCGTTGGTGATGTCCTCGCCGTCGATGCTCACCTTGCCCGCGCGCACCTGGCGCAGCCCCGTCAGCGCCTCCACGAACTCCGTCTGCCCATTGCCCTGGACGCCGGCGACGCCCAGCACCTCCCCGGCATGAACCGTCAGACTCACGCCGTCCACCGTCATCTGCAGCCGATCATCCATCACATACAGATCTTTCACCTCCAACACCGGTTCGCCCACCTGAGCCGGGCCTTTCGCCACCGTCAGCGCTACCTGACGCCCCACCATCATCTCCGCCAGTTGGGCCTGATCCGCCTCCTCCGTCTTCGTCTCTCCCACCACCTTGCCCCGGCGGATGACCATCACCCGGTCGGCCAACTCCAGCACCTCGCGCAGCTTGTGGCTGATGAAGATGATGCTGACGCCCTGCTGGCGCAGTGAGCGCAAGATGTCAAACAACTCATCCGCCTCCTGCGGCGTCAGCACCGCGGTGGGCTCATCCAAAATCAAGATGTTGGCGTGGCGATAGAGCACCTTGATGATCTCCACTCGCTGACGCACCCCCACCGAAAGACTCTGCACCCTGGCGTCAGGGTCCACATGTAGCCCATGCTGCTCCGAAAGCTCCCGGATGCGGGCGGCCACTTTATCCCGCTTGAGAATGCGGATGGGCGTGCTCACTGTCTCATCTCCCAGCATCACATTTTCCGTCACCGTCAGCACAGGGATGAGCATGAAATGCTGGTGCACCATGCCGATGCCCTGACGAATGGCATCGGCAGGCCCCTCGATGGCCACTTGCTCGCCCCGGATGAACACCTCGCCCTCATCTGGCTCATACAGGCCATAGAGGATATTCATCAATGTGCTTTTGCCCGCCCCGTTTTCGCCCAGCAGGGCCAAAATCTCCCCTTCTTCCAATCTCAGATTGATATGATCATTCGCCAGCACGCCAGGAAATTGCTTGGTGATATTTCGTAGTTCGAGAACTGGAGCCATAAAACCGATTCCTCGTCGCGTGAGGGGGCCAGACATCGCTGTCCAACCAAAATATGAGAATAGACAGCGGCGGCGCCGTAAGCGAGCGCCGCCGCTGGAAGTGTGAATGGGTCGAGAAGGTTATTTGACGGAAACCTTGCCGTCGATGATGTCCTGGATGAGGCTCTGAATGTCAGCCTTCAGATCATCAGACACCTTGCTGTCGAAATCATGGTAGGGGGCCAGGCCCACGCCGCCGTTGGCCAGGGTGCCCAGGTAATTCTCGCCGCCCACGAACTTACCATCGACCAGATCGGCAATGGTGTCATACACGGCTTTATCCATGTTCTTCAGCACAGAGGTGACCAGCACGCTGCCGAACTCGGGAGCAGAGATGTACTGATCAGTGTCCACGCCGATCATCATCATGCCGCGATCTTTGGCGGCTGCCGCACTGCCCAGGCCCACAGGCCCGGCCACCGGGAAGATGACGTCACAGCCCTCGTCGAAGAAATTCTCCGCGAAGCGGCGGCCATCATCGGTGGATTCGAAGTTGCCGGTGAACGCGCCATCCTGAGCATCGTTATCCCAGCCCAGCAAGGTGACGTCTTTGCCGTTCTTCTCGTTGTAGTAATTCACGCCGTTCTGGAAAGCGGCCATGAATTCCACCACGGGCGGGATGTTGATGCCGCCATAGGTGCAGACCACGCCCGTCTCGCTGACGCCCGCAGCCAGATACCCGGCCAGGAAGCTGGGCTCGGCCACATTGAAGAGCAGCCCGCGAATGTTGGGAGCTTCGCTGGGATAGTCCACGATCGCAAATTTGGCGTCGGGATTGGCCTCGGCCGCCTTCTTGGTGGCGTCGCCCAGCATGAAGCCCACGGTGATGATCAGGTCTTTCTTCTGCGAAAGGAACTCATTGATGTTCTTTTCGTAATCAGTCTGCTGCTGGCTTTCCAAGAAGATGCCATCCACAGGCAGGTCTTTCATGGCGTCTTCGATGCCCTTCCAGGCTGTTTGATTGAAGGACTTATCGTCGATGCCGCCCAGGTCGCTGACCATGCCCACGGTGATAGTCTTGGTCTCGGCCTCAGGGGTCGCCTCCTCGGCAGGCGCGCCGCCGGGGTTGTAGCCGGTGCTGATGGAGCCGTCCAGCAGGCCCTCTTTGGTCTTGGCCAGCAGGTCCTTGACTTCCTGAGGAACCTTGTCCTCGAAATCGTGGAAGGGGGCCAGACCCACATCGCCCACGTAGTTGCCGCCGGGGAAGTCGCCATTGTAGGCTTTCTCGATGAGGTCGGCGACGCCGGGGGTGATGAGCTTCATGGCGGAGGAGACCAGGCAGGGATGGGCGGCGGGCAGGGTCTCCCACTGATCGGTGTCCACGCCGATGCAGTAGACTTCTTTGCCAGCTTCGGCCGCAGCCGCGACTTCTTGCAGCGCGCCGTTGCCGGTCATGCCGCCAGCGCCGAAGATGACGTCAGCGCCCTGATCCATGGCCTGTTTGGCCGTGGCCGCGCCCCACTCGGGGTCAACGAAGGCCTGAGAGAGCTCGCCAGGATGATATGTGGAGATGAGCTTGATGTCGGGCTTGGTGGCTTTGGCGCCCGCCTCGTAGCCCTCTTTGAAAGCGACCACGGGGGGAACCAGGTCGGTGCCCAACACGGCGCCGATGGTGCCGGTCTTGTCCAGTGAGGCCGCCAGCACGCCCGCCAGATAGCCCGCTTTGTCCTCGGGGAAGATAAGGCCGGCGTAGTTGGGCAGGGGGTCGGCCTGGAACTGGTCGACGCCAATGAACATGATGTCGGGATTGTTGACAGCGGCCTCATGCGTGGCGTCACCCAGAGCGAAGCCGACGCTGATGATCACATTGTAACCGTTCTCGATGAACTGGTTGATGTTGTCAGCGTAGTCTTTGGCGTCCTTGGTCTCGATGTACTTGATGTCGTTCTCGGTCAGACCCAGCTTGTCGGCGGCCATTTTCACGCCTTCCCAGGCCGACTGGTTGAAGCTGCGGTCATTGATGCGACCCACATCGGTGACGAGGCCAACCTTGAATTCCTTCTTCTCCATAGCTGGAGCCTCGGTAGCCTCAGCCGCAGGCGCTTCAGTGGCCTCAGCCGCAGGTTTTTCCTGGGCGGGGGCCTGGGTAGGCGTGGCCTTGCTGCCGCCACAGGCGCTGAGAGCGACAACGCTCACCAGCAACAAGGCAAGCAAGATGAACAGGGTTGACTTGCGCATAGGTTTTCTCCTCCTAAACAATTGAAAAATGGGGTTGAGATTTGAATGTGGTCAGGATAGACGTTCCTGGCATCATTGCCAGAGGTTAAGTATAAAAGAAAGGGGGATGGATACGCAACATTTTTGCATTCATGTTGGTATTGGGCCTTGGATAATCGCTATTCTCTGATTCATCGATAAATATCTGGCTATCCCCCCATTCGTCACCGGTTCGCCGAATGAGATCGGCGTCCCAACCTGTTCATCCCTCTTCTGATTTCGATCCGGACACCAAGCTCTACCATGAGAAAGGCCCGGACGCATCAATGTCCGGGCCTTTCTTGATCTGTTCGTAAAAGATCAGTCCTTTTTGCCTTCTTCAGAAGCAGGCGGATTGTTCTCGTCGTAAATCCATGGCTCGGCGGGGCGAAGATGGCCGGTAAGAATATTATCCCGCACCTGCTTGATTTCTTCCTGCATCCTCTGGGGGACCTTGTCATCGAATTGATGATAGGGGGCCAGTCCCACCCCGTTGTTTTCCAGGGTTCCGACATAGTTTTCGCCGCCTTTGAAACTGCCGGCGCCATAGGCTACGATATTATCGAAAACCGCCTTGTCGGTGTTCTTCATCACCGACGTGAGGACGACATTGCCATATTCCGGAAAGACATCGTACCAGTCCACCGTCGCTCCGATGAACATCTTGCCTTCATCCTGGGCCGCCTTGGCGCTACCCCTGGCCGCGTCTTTGGCCACGGCAAAGATGACATCACAACCCTGATCGAAGAAATCGCCCGCCATGTGGTAGCCAACTTCTTCGTTGGCCAGATTATTCAAAAGCATACCTTTTTGTTCATAAACATCCCAGCCCAGAATTTTCAAATCGACCCCGTTCTGACGACGATAGTAATCAGCGCCATTGACAAAGCCTGTCATATAATCGGTCACGCCTTGGGAGTCCTGAACGCCATAAACGCACACCACGCCCGTCTGGCTCATGCCGCCCGCCAGGTAACCGGCCATGTAGCTGGGAGCAACGACATCGAAGGTGACGCCGCGCACGTTGGGGGCGTTACTCTCGGCGTCCACGATAGCGAATTGATCGTTGGGGTTGGCTTTGGCGGCGGCGGCAACCGCCTGAGACATCTCTTCGCCGATGGCTATGATGAGATCGGTTTTTTCGGATAAAAATTCGTCCAGGTATTTGGCGTAGTCGGATTCATTGGCGCTTTCTTTATAGCTGGCTTCGATGGTAAACAGGTTTCCAGCTTCCTGGACGCCTTTCCATGCGAGAGCGGTGTAAAATTTTTCCTCGATGCCGCCAATGGCGGTGACCAGGCCCACGGTGATAGGAGTTAATTGCGTTTCTGCGGCTGGCGTGGCTTCTGGTGCTTGCGCTGCTTTTGCGCCGCAAGCAGCCAGTGCAAAAGTCAACAGAAGTCCGATCAGTAGAATGGCAACAAATCGTTTGGACATTTTTTCCTCCGGAGATTTTTGAACACGCGCCATGATGACGCGGGCGGCAATAAAATTTCAAGACAGGATGTAATCATACAAAATGATACATCAAGTATAAGGGAGCCTCATATCCAAAGGCAATCTTTTGGGAATAAAATGGGACCTTTGGGCGCGGAAGCCGTTTATAATCTGAAATTGAAACAGGCCGCGCTCTTTACACTTCTTCCGATGGGTCTTCCCACTCGCCATCATCGGCGAAGGCGTCCCAGGGCGGCGGCTCCTGACTCGCAGTCGACCCCGCTGGCGCGTCAGGAGCAAAATCAGATTCATGCTCAGGTTCGATGCTCTCAGGCTCGGGTTCGGATTGGGCGCTGATGAGCACTTCTCGCCCGCGGCTGCCGCCCAGATCGGGCCCGACCACGCCATCCTCCTCCATCATGTCTATCAGCCGGGCGGCGCGGGTGTAGCCGATCTGCAAGCGGCGTTGCAGCAGACTGACGCTGGCCCGACCGCTTTCCTGCACCACCCGCACCGCTTCGTCATACAGCACATCCCGTTTGGATTGGGTCTTGGCCTCGGCCACCACATCCTCCCACAGCGGGCGCTGGGCGATGGTCTCTTCCTTCGCCTTCTCTGATGCGGCTGCGCCTCGCTGGCCGCGCCAATAGCGCACCAGCCTGTGCACTTCGCCGTCAGAGACGAACGCGCCCTGCAAGCGGGCCAGTTTGGCCGAATCGGGCCGCATGAAGAGCATATCGCCTCGCCCCAGCAGCTTCTCGGCCCCGGGCGTGTCCAAAATCACCCGCGAATCGATCTGGCTGGTGACCGCGAAGGCGATGCGAGAGGGAAAATTGGCTTTGATCAGTCCGGTGACGACATTGACCGAGGGGCGCTGGGTGGCCAGCACCAGGTGGATGCCCACGGCCCGAGACATCTGCGCCAGACGCACCAGCAGCTTCTCCACCTCATCGGGCGACATCATCATAATATCGGCCAGTTCATCGATGACGATGACGGTGTAGGACATCTTGCGCTTGCCTTCGGCCACCATGCGGGCGTTATAGCTTTCGATGTTGCGCACGCCGGCCTTCTCCAGTTTCTTGTAGCGGCTTTCCATTTCCTTCACCGCCCAGCCCAGCACCGCCACCACCGTTTCCACATCGGTGATGACTTCATTGATCAGATGCGGCGCGCCGTTGTAGATGGTCAGCTCCACCCGCTTGGGGTCCACCATGATGAATCGGAGATCGTCGGGCGTGTATTGGAAAAGCAGGGAACAGATGATGGCGTTGACGCACACCGATTTGCCCGAGCCCGTGGCCCCGGCGATGAGCAGGTGCGGCATCCGCGCCAGACTGGCCGCCACCGCCCGGCCCGAGACATCCTGGCCCAGGGCGACTTTCAACGGCGCTTTCATAGCCTCGAATTCCTCCGATTCCAGGATGCTGCGCAGGGTGACCATGGAGATGGAAAGATTGGGCACCTCGATGCCGACGATGTCCCGGCCCGGCACCGGCGCTTCGATGCGGATGGGCGAAGCGGACAGGGCCAGGGAGAGATCGTTGTGCAACGCCTGGATCTTGCTCACCCGCACTTTCATGCGGCGTTCCTCGCCCCGCACCTTGCGGGTGACATAGCCCGGTTTGACGCCGAATTGCGTCACCACCGGGCCCTTGTTCACCTCCACTACGGTGACGGGCACGCCAAACGAGTGCAGCGTGTCTTCGATGATGCGGGCCCGTTCCGCCAGGTCCTCCTCGGTGATTTCACCCGCCAGCGCTTCATCCAGAATATCTTCGATGCGCGGCAGCCGCCAATCGTTCTCCTCGCCGCCGATGATGCGGATAGCCGGTTCGTGGCTCACCACCGGCGCCAGATCGGGGTCGGGCGGCAGATTGGTGACCGGCCCGGCAACGGGCGGGACGCCCGGCGCTGGCGGCGTTTTCTTGCGCCGTTTTTTCGCCAGCATCTGTCTGAACCCCTGCCAGCGGGCGCTGAGCCCGGCGGCAATCGCGGGCCAGTGCGAACGTCCGCCCTCGAATACGCTTTGAATGAACATGACCACGCCCGTGACGCCGGCCACGGTCAGGGCCGCCAGCGGGCGCCAACCGATTCCCAGCATGAGGATGATAGCGATGATCAGCGCCAGCAGCATGAGGAGAATGGCAAAACCGAGGCCCAGGGAGGAGACGATGGTTTGGGCCATGCTCCAGCCCATCAATCCGCCATAATCGCCAGGGCGGGGCGATGACACCAGGGTGATGTTGCCCCGGGAAACGCCGATGAGATGCACCAACGCCTGCAACGCCGCCCAGAAGAGCAGAAATCCGAAAAAACGGGCGGGGGTGAAATTGCCCCGATGGCCCTGGCTGTAAAGAAAAATGAAGATGCCCGAGACGATGAGGACGATGGGCAGCCAGTAAACGCCCACCCCAAACAAAAGGCTCATCATATCCACCCACCAGGCGGTGATGGCGCCGCGCTGGCTGCTGAACAACGCTAGCAATGTGAAAATGCCCATTAGCGCCAGCGCCACTCCCAACGCCTGCCCGCTGACGACCGCCTCGGTGAATTTCTGCCAACCGCTCTTTTTTTTACGACGCCGCGAGCGGGGTTTCTTCTTCGTCGTGCGCGTGCGGCTGCCGCTCTTGCGGGTGGCGGCGTAGCTGGTTTTTTTCTTTGGGGATGCGGAGGATTTCGTTGCCGACGCGCGTTTTGTCATGAGGGGAACGGGGGAGGAAATGCGGTTAGCTCATGTGTTCGTTGAATCATTATAGCAAATGGCCGTTAACTCTGCAATATCTTCATTTTCTGGGTCTGCGTTTTCCTTTGCGGCGGGGGCGCGGGGCGCCAGGCCCGATGCGGGCCGGTTTGTCAGGGTCAAGACCCAGCGCCCGGAAGAGATTGCGGCGTTCGTTTTCCGTCAGATGTCGCCATTCTCCCGGTTGCAGCTTGCCCAGGGTCAGGGGGCCGATGGCCACCCGCACCAGCCGCAGGGTGGGATAGCCGATGGCCGCGGTCATGCGGCGCACCTGGCGCTTCTTGCCCTCTTTCAGCACTATCCGCAGCCAGGGCGTGGGATGATATTGGCGCACCGCGCGCGGGGGCAGGTTGGGGGCATGATCCAACAACTGCACCTCAGCGGGCGCTGTTTTTTCGCCCTTGATGACGACGCCTTCCCGCAATTTTTGCAGATCAGCTTCGCTGGGAATGCCTTCCACCTGGGCCAGATACACCTTGGGCAGCTTCCAGCGGGGATGGGTGACCCGATGCAAGATCTCGCCGTCATCGCTGAGCAGCAACAGGCCCTCGCTGTTTCGATCCAGCCGCCCGGCCGCGTACACGCCGGGAACATCGATGTAATCCGCCAGCGTGGGGCGGCCTTCGCCGTCGGTGAATTGGGTAAGAACGTCGTAGGGTTTGTGAAAAAGAAGATAGTGGGGCATGAGGATGCTACAATCCCAAGAGAACTTTGGCGATAGAAAAATAGATGAACAGGCCCGTGGCGTCCACCATGGTGCTCATCAGCGGGCCCGAAACCAGGGCGGGATCGATGCCGAATTTGGCCGCCGCCAGCGGCAGCAGCGAGCCCACGCCCGTGGCCCACAGCACCAGCACGGTGATGGCCACGGCCACGGTGATGGCAAGCATGGGGTTATCCACCCAGGTGATGGCGCGGATGAAGGCGGGGATGGCCATGCCCACGCCCAGCAGGATGGCGACCCGGGCCTCGTGCCACCACACCCGCAAGGCGTCGCCGGGCTCGACGTTGCCCGTGGCCAGCTCGCGGATGATGGTGGCTGTGGTCTGGGAACCGGCATTGCCGCCGGTGCCGATGAGCAGGGGGATGAAGAGCGTCAACGCCACCATGGCTTCGATCTCCGATTCAAATAGTTTCATCACCGAACCGGTGAGGGTGGCGGTAAGAAAAAGAACCAACAGCCAGCCGATGCGTTTTTTGGTGATGATGACCGGTGATGTGTCGAGATAGGGGCGCTCCAGAGGCTCGGCGCCGCCGTATCGTTGCAGGTCTTCGGTGGCCTCCTCTTCCAACACATCCACCAGAT
>JALSPL010000042.1 GCA_026985975.1 Anaerolineae bacterium
TCGCATCTGTCCCGAAAATAAACGTTGGCGTCGTTTGCAGAGACGCTCTCGAAGCCAACGTTGGCTGGCGCACCACCACGTAATGCGTAAAACGTAAAGTCCTTACGCATTACGCATTACGCATTACATTTTACGGGCTTGGCTCTGCCCCGGCGGCATCTCGCTTCCGGGGCTTTTTCATGCGGCGATATCGCCTCGATATTTTCTCTGTGGGTCTTCGTATGACTTTTTGTTCTACGAGCAAGAATTTCACTACGCACTATTGGGTCCACTGAAAAAAGGCTATTTTACCACGGAGACATGGAGAACACGGAGAAAATCATGGCAGTTCACAGGGAAAAAACCTCCGAACCTCCACCTTTTTCTTCCTCCGTGCCCTCTGCGCCTCCGTGGTGAGACTTTTTTTCAGGCGACTCACTATTGCGAAACAAAAAATACCGCCCTCCATCGAGAGCGGCATTTTGACTGTTGGAGTGTAATTTGGAGGAATCAGTGGGGCATGGGGCCGATGACGATGGCGGTCACCGAACCGTCAGGATTCAGCGTGCCATAACCCTGAGCATAGCCATCCCAATTGGCGGGATCGCCGACCACGCGGGTTGCATCGGTGACATGAACCGTCACGCCCTGGATGACCCAATCGCCGACAACGCCATTTTCGGGTTGTTGCTGAATCTCACCGGCGAAGGAGACGCGAGGGGCGGCCACAACCTGCACGCCGAGCGCATTCACCGAGCCATCTTCATTGGGCTCGCCATAGCCCTTCACCCAGGCGCCAACCTGCACCTCGGCGCCCTCGGGCGCGATGTCAGTGTCGTCGCTTACCCACACCGTCCAGGTCTGGGCGTCGCCATTATGTTTGACGCTGCTGGTGACCACCCACATAGTCGGATCGCCCTCATTGGCGGGCTCCTGAATCTCGGTGATGAAGCCGGAGAAGATAACCCGATCTTCGGGCGGTGCGGCGGGCACCTTGTGGATGCTGCGAGCCATCAGGGAGCCGTCATCCTGCACCCGCACCACAGCGATCACTTCATCGCCAACCTGGGGATTGCCGACGATCTTGGTCTCGGCATTGACGCCGACCTCGTGGCCGTTGATAACCCAGAGCGTGTCCGTCTGCGATTCAACGACGCCGCGAACAATCGCGAAGCGGGTGGTGGAGGTGACGACGATGCGGGTGGCGACCAGACCGTCAGCAGTGGGAGTCGCCCACACCTCGGCGATATCACCCACGTTGGGATCATCGCCTTCGATACTGGTGTCGGCCGTAATCGCCACAGTCTGATAAGCAACCACCCAGGAATCATCGTTCATTTCCTGGATGCGTCCCTTGAAGTGCACTTCGGTGGGCGTATCGTTCACCAGAATGCGAGTTGCGACCAGTCCGTCAGAGGTGACATTGGCCCACACTTTCACGCGATCACCCACGTCGGGCGTATCGCCCTCGATGATCGTATCCTCGGTGATAGCGACGGTTTTGTCGCCCGCGGGCGTGGTGATCACCCAGGCGTCATCAGCCATTTCCTTGATGACGCCTGGGAAATGGATGCTTTGATTAGCGTCAATAACCACGATGCGCTTGGCGACCAGGCCAGCATCGGCGTCATCGGCGACGACATCAGCAATGTCCCCTACATCAGGATGGCTGCCCAGGATGACCGTCTGCTCTGTGATGGTGACGGTCTTATCGTCAATCACCCAGTAACCATCGGCGATTTCGTTGATGACGCCGGTGAAATGCACTTCGTTCGGGCCTTGCACCTTTTTGATTCTTGTAGCGTTCAGGATGCCATTAGGTTGCTGCTCGGCTTCCACTTCGACATAGTCGCCGACCTGGATAGAGACAGGGTTGGGAATGACTTGGGTCTGGAAAGTGACGTGCACGGTGCGACCGTCAATCACCCAATCACCGGGGATGGTAACGTCCTTGCTTTCGACCTGCCCGGTGAATTCGATGACATCTGTCAACAGATCGCCGGGGTCGGGACGCATGCCGTGATCAGGACGCCCGGCGGCAAAGACGCCCACCGGCGCCAGCAGAGCGATTGTCAGGACCGTCAGTAGTATGATGAACCAAAAATTTTTCTTTTTCATAGGCTTTCACCTCTTTGAAGGAGTGGTCAGGATGTTTTCTGGATTTGCTTGTCGTTGGATGGCCGGTTGAAATTCAGACGAATGACGTCGTTCTCTACCAAATAAGACGTCGGGGCAAAGAAAATAGTACGGGAAAGTGGATGCCATCAAATGACATTGCTAACTTTTCATCTACCGGAAGCATAGATGAAATTGGTTTCATCTTTTCCGGCGTCAGCCTTTCGCGACCATGGCCCGCTGCGTTGCGGCGGCCTCTTTGCTATTATCTGCTATTCTGGCAATTTTTTCAATTAGCGCTATTTTCAACCCGCACGGACAGAGAAACGCTGTCACCGCCCGACGCCAATTGCGCTCGACCGCCATCCACACGGCTGTAAAGACCCGCCCGCCATTCATACCGCCCGGCCTCCGAAATCGACAGTCGATAGGTCTGAAACAGGACATCGCCCTGCCACCAATCACGACTGAGCAGCGCCAATCCATCCACCTGCACCACTTTTTCATCCGTTCCCGCCCGTACGATGTGGTTGAATGCCGTGAAATCACGCTCACGAACCTCCGGAGAAGGATCTGTCACTCGCCACGCCAGCGTTGCCAAAACCGTCTGCCCGGCGGGCCAGGGCTGCGGAAAAGCATAGCCAACAAGCGCCATGCCTGCATCGAAAACCTGGGGCTGGGGCAATGGCGTCAATGACAAGTTCGCGTCAGCGGCGGCGGGCAGCTTATACAGGCGGATGGCGTCATCGCCCTCTCCCCGCCAGATTTCTTCGCCCAGATCCTCCAGCACAGGCTGCATTTTCCGCCCGGTAGTCAGATACAGGCTGGGTTGCCGGGCATGGAGCAGCAAGGCGGGAGATTGCCCGCTGAGATTCAGAAATCGGGCGTAGGGCGGGTTGCCGATGAGCGCAGCAATGGCCGCTGGCTCGCCATCCTGGCCCGGATCTACGCCGTCCGCCAGCACTTTCACCTGCTCCAGTCCCAGCTTCGCCGCCCAGTCGTTGGCGGCGTCGGCAGCCGCTTGCCACTGACTCAGAGGCCGCCCGAAGGTCTGCTGTCCGGCCCCGGCGTCGATGCGGGCCAACACGCTGTCCCAGGCTCCCGTCCAGACCGTCAGCAGCGCCGCCGCGGCCAGCGAGATGATCAGCGCTTTCCACACGCCGCCGGGCGACCACCGCCGCCCGGTTTGAGTCCGCGCCAGGGGCCAGGATAACGCCAGGCCGAAGAAGAGCGCGGGCAGCGGCAGCAGCACCGTCCAATACTGCAAATAGACCGTCAGCGGCCCAAAACTCAGCGCCAGGATGGGGCCGATGAGCCAGGCCAGCAGTAAGATGGCGCCGGGTCTGCGACGCTCATCCCGCAGCCACAGCAGGACGCGCAGGAGCCCCGCCGCCATCAACAACAGCGTCAGCCAGCGCCCCCACCACAACGCCTGATCCCAGCCGTTCAGCCGCGCTCCGGTTCCGGTCAGCTCAAAAATCCTGTCGCCTCCCAAAAGCTGCCAGGCCAGCGCCCAGCGGGCGGCCAGCGATTGCCCGGCGGCTTCACCCCCGGCTGCGGTCGCCCATCTCATCTGCAAAGCCGCTCCGGCGCCCGCCGCTGCAACCCTGCGCCCCAGCGCCCACAGATAAGGCGCCAGTAGCGCCAGGCCCGTCAGCGCTCCCCACAGCGTTTCCCGCCGCAGCCAGCGTCGCGGCGCCGCCAAAAACGCGCCCAGCCAGCTCAGCGCCTGCACCAGCGCCAAAACATGCGTCAGCAATTGCAGCGCCGCCACCACCGGAAACCAAAATCGAGCGCGCTTGCCCCGGGCCACAACCACCCGCCAAGCCAGCAACAACAGCAGCACACTGAAAAGAACCTGGATATGCGCCCAGAATTTGCGATCATAAAAAACCAGCCAGGGATTGGCGGCCATGTACAACGCCGCCAGCAGGCCCGTCATCCGCCCGCCCATCAACCGCCCCAGCAGATAGCTGAGCGCCACGGCCAGCACGCCCAACATTCCCAGCCAGATCACTGCGGCCTGAGGCGAGCCGCCTGTCAGAGCCAGTGGCGCCGCCAGGATGTAAGCATCCAGCGCCGAACGCTGCACGCCGATGCTGGTGCCGCCGCTGAGCAGCGGCCAATATCGCCCGCTGGCGATCCCCTGCGCCATCCCCAAAATATGCGCCTCATCATATTTGAATTCCACCAACCCGGGCGAGGCCCAACGTAATCCGGCGGCAATCAACATCACGCCAATAACAGCCATACGATGGCAAACATCGCCCAAACCTCGTTGGCGGAGCTCAATAGTCATCATTTCCTGATCATACATGAAGAATAGATCGAACCCAAATCTGAGGTAATGAAATCAGAATCATTTTCGTCTTATCAAGTAGAAAACGTAGTTTTTTTCTCATTATCGACAGAAAAAATGTGATAGTGTATAATTTGATCAAATATACGTGTCATAGTTTCAGTGAAGCATCAGGATCATCACACACTTGGGCTCCATATCCAAAACAGAACGCTTTTGAACGATGATTTTCATTCACGAGGTGAAATAACCATGAAACATCCCTATCTTTACAATGCCAGACCTCCCATCATCCTGTTCATCATGGGATTGATTTTCTTCAGCGCCGGGACCATAGCTTTCGCTGCGGTTTATAATATCGACACAAATGACGGCTCCATCAGCGAATGGGCGGCGCAGGGCGTGCCCGTCTTTCAGACCGATGCAGTCGGAGATACGCAAAACGGCGGCGCCGCCAATGATGACATCGTCCAGACGTGGGTGGCCACGGGCAACGGCGGCAACACCCTCTATTTTCTGATGAAGCTGAACGCAGCCCCGGCGCTCAACGCCAATAACAATCGCGCCGCAGTCGCTTCGATTGATTGTGACAACGACGGCGTCGATGAAGAGCCGGAAGACCGCCTCATCGTTTACTATCCCGGCAATGATTGGCTCATTATCTCTCAGGGCAATCAGAGCTACTACACCTTCGGCAATGCCAACCAGGGGCAACGCGCCGACCCGCCGGAGGATGACTATATCGAATGGAGCGTCAATCTCAGCCAGTTGCCCCCGGACAGCCAGACGCCCGGCGTGGATTGCCGGGGAACAGTCGGCATCCGTTTTGCCACTGCCGACAACAGCACAAACCCGGCGTCAGTCCTCGATGACACCGGCCCCCTGCGTGAATGGAATACGCCCACCGCCATCCA
>JALSPL010000043.1 GCA_026985975.1 Anaerolineae bacterium
GGCCGAAATCTGAAATGTGCCCGCCCGCTCGATGGTGATCTGCGTGGAGGCCATGCCATTGACTGTGGCCGCCTGACGCCGCGGCAGCTCCACGCCCGCCTGCTGATCCAAAAAGATGAATTCCACAGGCGTGCCATCGGGCACGACATGGCCGTTATGATCCAATACCGGGCCCGCTTCTACGATGACGGCGTCGCCCACTTGCAAATCGATCATCCCCGCTTCGGAATCAATCTCCACCGGTTCGCCGGTCTTGGGATCGGGCAGCAAGAGCTTCAGGGGGAAGGGCCGGGCCGGATCCGGTTCCAGCTCGCGGCTAAGTTCGTAGTTGACGCCGGCCACGCTGACAGGCAAACTGCCCGCGGGTTGCAACTCGCGGAACAATGTGCGCACAGCGGTTTCGATAAAAGGCGTGACTTTGCTGTAAAGACCATAATAGGCGGTCAGCTTACCGATTTCGGTGTCGCTGAGAAAATAGGGAGCGTTGAAGGCGAAGACGATGATTTTCTTGCCCCGCAAACTGTCGGCTCGCTGATCCAAAAACCGCTTCAGCGCCATGGAGCTGGGGAATTGCTCCTTGTCCACATCCAGCATATTGAAGACGATCCAGTTAGCGCCGTTGATGAGGCCGTTGAGTTCTGTAAAGCGCTCCTGGCTGAGACGCTGTTCTGCGGGAACTGCATCGGGATTTTCGCCCTGTCGCAGGAGTGCGTCCAGCTCGGCGAAGCTGGCGCTGTCGATTTTTTCGGGATCGACTTGATCGCTGGCGTCGGGACCATAGAGATGCAGGATCATGGTCTCCATTTTATCGACGGGAATCGCGGGGCTCGCCGGGCAGTCGGGGCATTCGCTCAGGGGCCGGGCGTCGGTGAAGATAAGAATGCGCTCATCGGCCAGAGGGGCGCTGGGGAGACGATCGGCCAGTTCGGTGACGCCGGGATAGATGAGGGTGCTGGCGTCCCAGGCGATGCGGGTGACGTCATCCTGTCCCTTTCCCAGCACAGCGGCCAGATTTTCGGCAGTCTTCTGAGTTTCCCGCCAGCTCAGATGAGGATAGAGCTTGAGCTTGAGGCGGATGATGCGGACCAGAGAGCCATCCACCCGGGAGCGAAACGCAGGATCTTCCTCATACTTTTGCTTGAAATAGCTGAGGGCGTCTTCCATGTTGGCAAGCTGCTGCTCCCACACGCCGTCGGTGTCGAATTCGGAGAGGTAGAGCAGATCATTACCCGCCAGAAAAGCCTCTTGCGCCACCCGACGGCTGGGAAATCGGCCTGGCTCGTAGGCCTGATAGTAGCGTTTCAGCGCCCGCACGCCCAGGGCGTCGGAGACGAGAATGCCGCCGTTCTCCCGCCAGGAGGTGAAGCCATCCATGATGGTTTGCAGCTCGGGGGCCAGAGAGATGGGCGGGGTGAGCTGCCGCGGGTTTTCCTGAAAGCCCTTGTACCGCACGTGTGAGGTCATCATAGCGTCGGTGATGGCGTCCTCGGAGGGGGCTTGTTCGGTCACCGCCCGGAACGGCGCCAGCTCCACTTGCTCCAGCGCCGGCAGAGGTTTTTGCACGGTGGCCACTTCCTGATCCGGACGGCGATCACTGGCCCCCTGCCCCGGAAAATGCTTGGCCACCGTCACCATCTTGCCTTCAGCGCCCTGATGCACGCCCTGGATGTAAGCCTGTCCCATCTTGGCCACCCAGTAGGCGTCGCCGCCAAAGGTGCGGGAGCCGGCATAGCCTTTGAGCTCGGGCCGGGGATTATCAAGCACATCCAGCGACGGCCCCAGCAGCATGTTGACCCCCACTGAACTCAATTCCAGCCCCACCAGCTTGCCCATGGTGCGGGCGTAATCGGGCTGCCACGTCGCGCCGATGGCCAGATTATCGGGCAGGGGCGTGAAGCCGTTGATGAGGCTGGTGTAAGGCAGATCATCCCCCTCCTGATTGACGGCGATGAACAGGGGCAGGCCCGGGACGCCGCCTTCGCTCACCGCTGCGTTCAGCGAACCGTCGTCCAGCAAGATGGGTTGATCCAGATCGCGAAATGCGTAAGTTTGCAGATCATTGTTCAGTTGCACGACCTGGACTGCGGTGTCATCCACCTCGTTGCTGAAATTTTTGTTTCCGGGAGAAAGCACGACCCCGCCCACGTGCAAATCGCGCACCAGATGGGCGATGTCGCTGTTGGGGCCGGTGTCAGCGCCCTGAAAAGTGACCAGAAAGAGCTGTCCCACCCGCTGCTCCACACTCATACTGTCGATGATCTTCTGCACCAGCGCGTCGGTTTCCGCGGCCGTGCGAGCAGGGGGCGTTTCGCCATCTTGGGCGTAGCCCACGGCCGCGGGCAAAAGCCCCGCCAGCAGAAGGATCGTCAGGAGGATTTGTAAAACTTTCAGACGTCGGCCCATGTTAAAAGTATAGGCGGATACGGCCAGATCGTCAACATCACCTCCTTTGTAATCGCAAGATGATGGCGGCTATCGTACAAACTCGATGCTGTTGACAATCTGGTCGATGACAGGCTCGACCGCTTCCATATCCTCGAAAAGGGCCGAGAAAGTGATGGAAATCATCACGTTGTCGGGCGTCTGGGAAAAGATGAAGGTCTGGGCCAGAGGTATTTCGCCGCCATCCGCCCCGATGACCGGATTTTTTATCACGATCAGTCCCACCCGCACGTCATGGGCGTTGGTGATTTGCTTCTCGGAAATGGCCTCAGAGCCGGGAAAAGTTTGCAGCAGTTGCTCCTTATTGATTTTCGCCACCACCGTCATATCGTAACCCCTCCCCAACGGCGTCGTGATGATGTTGATATTGGTGACAAAGTCTGCTCTGTGGCTGTTCAGGCCCGTGTAGAAAGCATAGAGCCGAAATTGTGCGCCCACCTGCGCCGTCAACTGCTGGATGGCCTTCACGTCCACATTCGGCATACTTTGCCGCGCCGCGTCCATGAACTGGTTCATATCATCCTCGCCCGGCAGAAAGGGAAGCCAGTCTTTCCCCGGAAGCGTGATGCGATAGCCGTACTCGTTGTCATCGAACACAAAACCGGCGTCGGTCGTGCTGATGGTCAGGCGCGCTTCTGAAACCGGCGTGGGACTGGGTTCGGGACTGGGCGTGGAGGTGGGCGTGGGGGTGGACGTGACTGTGGGAGCGGGCGTTGGCGTGTCGGTGGGAGGCGGCGTGGGCGTATCGGTGGGGGCGGGCGTGGCTGTGGGTTGAGGAGCGGGTGTGGGAGAAGGCGCGGCTTTGCTTCCACAGGCAGCCAGCAACCCCGCTGCCGCCACGACGATCAGCAGAAAAATAATCGATTTACGCATAATATCTCCTTACATCTGAGAAAAACGGCCACACATCAAACAAGCTCCTGCAATTTATCCAGCCGGTAACCAGAGAGGGCGTGGCCCGCGGTGAGGACGCGAATGACGTCATAACACTGCACCAGGGTGCGGGCCACTTGCCGCGGCTCCTCGGGCTCGGTCACCAGCTCCAGCACGGCGATGCTGAACAGGCCGTGCAGCAGGGCCTCCATAGCCTCCTTGTTGTACCATGCCACGCCTCGATAGAGATTCACGCCCAGGAATTGCCGCACCTCGTCATCGGCCAGCAGGCCCGCCAGCAGCCGCCCGGCGCGGGCCGAGTAGGGCCGGGCCATGATCTTCTGGTCGAGATGCCAGTTCCGCCAGCCAATGAGCACGCCGGTGAGGGTGGCGATCTGTCCGGCGCGGAAGCCGGAGAGCCCCAATTCCTGCATGGCCGCGCTGAATTCCTCGGTCAGCATCCATTCGTGATAGAAAGCCCGCGCCCGGGCCGGGGCGTCATCGCCCGCAACCACCTCGCCCAGCCGATGCAGCAACGCATAGCCCAGGAGCGACAGCCAGGCCGCGTCATCCTCATCCTGCAGGCCGTCCAGCAAATACGTTACCGCCTCCCGATATTTTTTGGACCGGGGCCAGGGGAAGTTTTGGGCGATGTGGGGGAGATGCAGGGCGGCGCGGAGTTCAACCAGTATCTGGGAAGCGAGGATAGGGATTGAGGATTGGGGGGCCGAGAGATCGTCCTCTCGTCCGTTCTCCGACCTCTGACCTCTGACCTCCGACTTCTGGCCTCTGACCTCCGACTTTCGACTTTCGATTTCTTCCAGCCGTCGGCGCAGGATGTCTACATCCAGGTCATCTTCATCATCTTGCGGCGCGGCAAAGGCCCGGGCCTGCTCCAGGAAGGCGATCAGCCCGGCCTCCATGGTTTGATCCCAGGCGGCTTCTTCCTCGGGGGAAAGCGCAGGTTGGTCGGAGCGGCGGGACAGCAGGTCGCTCAGGGTTTCGCCGTTGATCAGCGCCCGAAAGGCCGCGTGCAGCGGGCGCAGGCGCTGTTGTTCGAGATACAGATCGATGCTGGGGACGCCTCGGCCGCCCAGCTCCGCCGCAGCCTGGGCGTAGCGGCCATCGTTGTCGTACACGATGCGCCAATCCAGATACACCAGCCGCTGATACGCACCCAGCTCCGCGTAAAAGCCCTCGCGGGCCAGTTGGGCGGCATTGCGGATATATTCCAGGCCCGAGACCAGCTCGCGAAAGATGACAAAAGCCGCGGGCGCATCGGGCAGGGCCAGCCCCTGGGCCAGGGTTTCTCGATGCAACGTTTTATCCGGGCCTTTGAAGGGCGCTGAGATGCGAAGATGGCCGCGGGCGTCTGCAAATTTGTTGTGGTAGAGGATCAGCGCCCGTTGCTCGCCCACGCGGTTGGAATAAGCCAGCACATCTTCGTTCACCCCGGCTTCGGTCTCGAAATCGTAGAGCCTGAAGTTGCTCACATCGGCGAAAAGATAGCGGCGCTTGAGCAGAGGGACGATCTCCCGCATGTGTCGCTGTATCAGATCGGCGTCGGGCGTTTCATCCCAGTAAGAACGACGATATTCCATGCCGTACTTCTCGGCGTAGCCCTCGAACTGGCCGTGGCCGATCATGGGCAGGCCGGGCACGGTGGCCATGACGGTGAACACGCCGAAGTACTTGTCGCCCTTGCCGAACTGCTCCACCGCGGGCTCCTCATCGGGATTGGTCATAAAATTGACGTAGCGCTTGAGGATTTCGGGGTCGAAGGCCAGGGTCTCGCGGATCTGCCCCCGGTATTTGTCGTTGTCCTCATCCCGCATCATGTGCATGAAGGCGCTGTTGTACACCCGGTGCATGCCCAGGGTGCGCACAAAGTAGCCCTCCATCAGCCAGAAGGCCTCGGCCAGCAGCAGGGTGTCGGGCGCTTCGGCGGCGATGCGATCCACCACCTCTCGCCAAAATTCTTTGGGCATGAGCCGGTCGAAATCGGCTTTGGTTATAGCGAAGGCGGCGCGGGAGGGGATGGCGCCGCCCTGGCCCGGTTCGGGATGCCACAACCGCTGGATATGGCGCTTGGCCAGAGTCATGGCCGCGTCGAAGCGGATGATGGGGAACTGGCGGGCCACGTGCAGGATGGTCTGGATCACCGCCTCTCGCGTCTCGGGGTTGAGATAGTCGAGCTGGGCGGTGTCGTTCCAGGGCATGGTGGTGCCGTCGTTGCCGTGGTAGATGTAGCGAGCGTCGCCGGTGAATTTGTCTAACCGCTTGAAGACCACGGCCGCGTCGCTGTGGTCGTAGTAATGGTCTTCCAGAAAGATGCCCACCCGCGGGTCGTCGCTGAGATCGGGGCCATTGAAGGTGTAGTTGGGGAAGGGGCTGTAAGGCAGGGAGAGGAAGCGGTCGGGGTGCTCGATGACCCAGCGCGAGTCGATGGCCATGTGGTTGGGCACCATGTCGGAGGCCAGGCGGACGCCCCGCCGCCACGCCCGCTGCCGCAGGTTCTCGGCCGCAGCCTCGCCACCCAGGTCTTCGGCGATGACGTAGTCATCCACCGCGTAGGCGGAGGCCACCGCCTCGGGATTGCCCATCATCTGTTTGATGCGCTGGGACGCGCGGCTGCGTCGCCACAGGCCGATGAGCCACAGGCCGGTGACGCCGCGGGCGGCCAGCGCATCCAGCTCCTCATCGGGGATTTGATCCAGCGTGATGATGGGGCGGCCATACTGGCGGGAGAGCTGGAACAGCCACACGTACGCGTTCTTGGCCAGCAGCACCACCCGCGGCATCCAGTCGGTGTCGGGCGTGTAGTTTTCGATCTCCGCATCGAGCCAACTGAGGTCAGGCGGGGGCGTAGGGCCGGGCGGGCCGCCGTCTCCGCGAGGCCGGGTCTCCTCTTCGATGAAATCCAGGCCCGTGAGTAGTCTCATCACCAGATCGCCCAGCCAGGGCGCCCATTTTTCGCGAATGTAGCGCAACTGGCCCGCCAGGGAGTCGGGCGAGGCCAGGATGGGCTCCAGCAGCAGGTCGATGAGGCTCTTGCCCGTGCCTGCAAAGCCGGGCTGCTCGTCGAAAAAGCCGCGCAGGCCCATGATGGCTGGGCCGTAGGCGGTGGTGCGGGCCAGATCGCTGTCGTCGAAAAGCTCGCGATAATCTTCCAGGGCCGGATTTTGGTTGGCGATCCACAGCATCACCATCTCTTCCAGCGCCATTTCCCGATGGGAAAGGCCGTTGCTGCTGCCGGCCAGCCACGCATCCACCGACATCTCTCCGCGATAGACGGCCAGAGGCGGGAAGCGCTGCAAGAAGGCCCGTAGCGTAGCCTCCAGCGCGTCCTCCCCCAGTTGCTGGCGCAGGCGGGCCAGGGCGCGGGCGAAGAGCGCCGGGTCGGTCTGCTGGCGATAGCGTTCCACCATCAGGTGCATGATCTCATCCAGCAGGCCCATGGCGTAGATGTCGGCGGCGCGGGCGGCCCGCTCGGGGTGCTGCTCCGCCTCCCGCACCACGTTCATGCGGTGGGCGAAGCGCTGGGCGGCCTGAAAATCGCCGATGATCACGCGACCATCGGTGGCGAAAAGGCTTTCGTCGAACTGGTAGCGGTCTCGGGCCTGGCGGGCGACGTGGAATTCGAACATGTGGTTTCAATCCTGTGGGGGATGCCATCCCACGGCCACCCAACGGCGGCGGGCTTGGGTCAGATATTCGTTATTCAATTGCAATAGAAGCACTGTTACCCGTCCTGTTGGGGTCAAACCAATGATTTTTACCCCGTCTTCACTCCAATAAAAGTGTTCTTCCCATTGTTGCTGCCGGGGATTAAAAATGGATGCGTTTTGGCCCGTGACAGGATCGACGCCGTGGGTCTGAGCGCCTTTGTGTCCATTGCACAAAGGACACGCCAACCAGAGATTGGATTCATCAGATGCCCCACCAGCAGAAAGAGGTATGATGTGTTCGACGTGCATGGGCATGGCGGTGAATGACTGGGGCGTCAGGCAGTAACCGCAGCGGTGTCCAGCCTCGGCCGCAATGCTTTTGCGTAAGGCTTTGCTGATGTGAGGGCGGGTCATGGCCAAGCTAAGACTGGGGGGGGACGTGATAACCGCGACGGGCCAGCAGCAGCCAGGCGTGAGCTTTGCGCACCGTTAGTTTGCCATACTCATCCAGCAGTTCTAATAAATGTTTTTTCTCAGAATCGGTAAGTTCCCCGGATTCTTGTCGATTCAAAAGTCGCTCTAACTCTTGCTGCTGGGCAAGGGGGAGTTCCGCCCGTGCCTGACGCCACAGTTCGCCGTCCTCTAATAGCGCCATTTGAGCCAATGCAGTGGCTTCTTCCGGCGACACATCATCCAGGGGAGGCAAGGTACGGGCGATACTTTCCTGCAGCACTTGTTCCATTGGCTGATGCGTCGCCAATGCCATTTGTTGGGCGGAACGATAAATTGCGCCGGGGAGTTTGATAGTGACTGTCTGGGAAGTCATAATTTGGGAACGTCTGAAAGAAAAGATTGATCTCTCGTTTGTGGATTCTCTCCACGAAAGCAAGTTTTGGCGACATGTTCAGTTTAGCACGGCTTGTTGCGGGCGGCAACTCAATACTTCAGCAGCTTTTCCATGCCCGCGCGGATGCGTTCGACGCCCGGTACGACGCCCGCCATCAGGGTCTGGCTGTAGGGCGTCATCACCTGGGGTGAGGCCACGCGCAGCACCGGGCCATCCAGATATTCGAAGGCCTCATCCGCGATGGTTGCAGCGATTTCAGCCCCAAATCCGCCAAAGCCGATGTCTTCGTGCACGATGAGGCATTTGCTGGTCTTGCGCACCGACTCCAGCACGCCCGCTTTATCCCAGGGCTGCAAGGTGCACAGATCGATGATCTCGATGCCCGCGTCCAAAGCGTCCGCGGCCAGCTCGCACCGCTCCACCATGGCTCCCCAGGTGACGACGGTGAGCTCATCGCCAGGGCGGGTGATGCGGGCCCGGCCAAAAGGCAACATGAAATCATCGCCTGGATAGGGTCTTCGGGCCCAGGCTGCGTCGTACATGGCCCGATGCTCGAAGAAGATGACAGGATCATCCCCCCGCAGCGCGGTGCGCAACAGGCCCACAGCGTCTTCGGCGTTGGAGGGAACAGCCACCTTCCAGCCGATGGCGTGGGCGTACATGATCTCATTGGTGACGCTGTGCCAGGGGTCGCCGATCTTGCGATAGCCGCCCGACATGCGCACCACCACCGGCGCGCCAAAATGATTGGCTGTGCGCCAGCGCACCGTGCCGCAGTTGTGGATGCGCTCGGTGGCGGGGTCGGCGTATTTGCGATATTGGATTTCGGGGATGGGGGTGAGGCCGGCCAGGACCATGCCCACGGCCCGGCCCATGATGCCTTCTTCGGAGAGGCTGGTGTCGAAGACGCGACCCTCGCCATGTTTGGCTTGCAGGCCCAGAGTGGCGGTGTGCACGCCCCCTTTGCGGCCCACATCTTCGCCAAAGATGCTGGCCCGGGGGTTGATGGCCAGCTCGACATCCAGGGTGCGGCGAATGGCCTCGACCATGTTGATGCGGGTGGGTTCGGGCGGGTGGGGAATGTCGGTTCCGGGCGGGAAGCTGAGGCCGGCAGGGGTGGGGCCGCCCATCTGCGCCGGGTGCGTGGGATCGTGCCACACGTGGCGGGTGACGGTTTCGACGTCAGGTTCGGGCAGGGCCTGGGCTTCCGCCAGGGCTTCCTGCACCTCTTGTTGCACTTCGGCAAACATGGCGTCCCATTCCTCCTGACTCATCAAAACCGGAACCAGATAGTCGTGCAGGGCGGGGAGGGGGTCTCGTTGGGCGTCACGGGCCAGGTCGTCGGGCGTTTTGTAGGCCTGGTTGTCCACCGAGGAATGGCCTGAGATGCGGGGGACGGTCAGATGCAGCAGGCCCGGGCCTTTGCCCGCGCGCACGTGCGCCACCGCATCATGCACCAGGCGCGCGGTCTCGGCCGGGCGCGTGCCGCTGCCATCCCACACCTCCAGATTAGTGAAGGCCGCCAGGTTTTTAGCGATGTTGCCGCCGGGCGTTTGCCATCGTCCCTCCACCGAGATAGCCAGCTCGTTATCTTCGATGACGAAGAGCGCGGGCAGATTGCGGGTGGCGGCCATGGTGATGGCTGACCAGAAGCCGTTGGAGGCCACCGAGCCATCACCGCCAAAGATGACGACCATCGCCTCATCCCATGCTTTATCTTTCAACACGTTCTGATAATAACGAATGGCTTCGCCCCAGCCGGCGCCGGGCGTGTATTGCGAGCCCACATCCGCGGCGTTGGGCAGGATAGTGACGCCGCCGCGCGAGGGCATGTTGAAGACCACGCCCACATCCCGACCATCACTGACGCCCCCGGCTTTGGTCATACCCGCGGCCAGGGCCTCCACAGGCGTCAGGCCCGAACCCAACACATAAGGACGACAACGATAGTAGACGCTGGCGCCATCGTGGGGATGGGTGGTAAGCTGACTGAGCAGGCTCTGGCCCAACTCGTGGCCCTTGGCCGAAAATTGGTATTTGACCAGCCCTTTTGGGGTCAGCTCTTTCTCTTCCAGCTCGTCCAGGGTGCGGGAGAGCATGACAAGGCGGGCGATGCGTCGCCAGTCGAAGGCGGGATACAAATCAACGTTGGTTTTTGCAGACATAAAATCTCCTCTTGGGCAATGCTTGGCGATGTTCGTTTCATTATACACTGCGTCTGCAACGCCCTCCAATCTCTTTTTCCTTGCTCAAGCCTGCAGCCTGGTGTATCATCCCCTCACCACACCCACCCATGGAGTTTTTCATGATTACAGAAGAAGAAGTGCTGGAGGCGCTGCGCATCGTTTACGATCCTGAGTTTACCATGGACATCGTGTCGCTGAACATGGTGAAGCATGTGCACATCGACGGAACCAGGGTCGCAATCGATTTGGTGCTGACGACGCCTTTTTGCCCCCTGGCCCCCTTCATCAAATTGAAAATCGAACGGGCGATCAAACAAGCGCTGCCCGAGGTCACCGAGGTTGTTTCGAATATCTTGAATGAAAAATGGGATCCGCCGGAGGTTTTGGGCGCTATGGAAATCGTGTATCCCGATTTCGTGACCCAAACCTGACAGGTTCTTGCCAGCTTTTTGGGGGCAACGGCTGGCTTGCACCGCGCCGATAAAATAATGTTGCATACCTGGCTGTGAGAACCTGTCAGGTTGTGCGCGGGCCAGGCGTCTGCCCAACCTGACAGGTTCCCATCACCTTCTTCCTGTTTTTCAGCCGCTTGCAGCGCGCCAACGGGATGACTGACAGGACTTATTGGCCGGAACCTGTCAGGTTTCGACGCAGATCTTCTATCATGGCCCGAATCTCATCCTGCACCCGGTCGACCACATCATCCAGGGGAATCAGCTCGACGTCCTTCTGCGAGCGGCGTTTCATCTCCACGCCGCCCTTTTTCAGCGAACGTCCGCCCACGGTCAGACGCAGCGGCACGCCGATAAGGTCCGCGTCATTGAACTTCTCGCCCGGACTGGGCTCGGTGCGATCATCATATAGCACCTCCACGCCCGCATCCTGCAGGTCATCGTAGAGCCGCTCCGCCACCTCAAACCCGCCGCGCAGCGCCACGATGTGCACTTGATAGGGAGCGATAGTAATGGGCCAGATGATGCCGTACTTGTCGTTATGCTCCTCCACCACGCTGGCCATGAGACGGCCCACGCCGATGCCGTAGGAGCCCATGATCACCGGCTTGCGCTCGCCATCCTTATCCTGGAAATACGCGCCCATAGCCGCACTGTAACGCGTGCCCAGCTTGAAAATGTTGCCCACCTCGACCCCGCGCACCGTGCGCAGCGGCGCACCGCAATGAGGGCAGGCGTAGCCGTCGGCCGCAGCCACGATATCGGCCACGATGTCGGCCTCATAATCCCGGCCATAATTCACATTCAGGAAATGATAGCCTTCCTCGTTGGCGCCCGCCACCAGATTGGGCGATTTCGTCACCAGGTCATCCACCACAAGAAGGATATTCTCGCGGCGGACGCCGATGGGCGAGCCATAGCCAGGCTCCGCGCCGATGGCCTTGATCTCCTCCTCGTGAGCCGGGCGCAGCTCCTTGGCCTTGACCGCATTGGTCAGTTTGGTCTCGTTCAGGTCCATATCGCCCCGCACCACCGCGAAGACAAACTTCTCCACATCCTCCTGCCCCTCAGTGATGGTCGCCACCATGAACACAGCCTTGGCCGTCTTGCTTTGGGGGATATTCAGGAAATTCGCCAGATCCTCGATGGTCTTGGCGCCGGGCGTGGCCACCTTTTCCAGAGGCTTCGCCTCTTCCGCCTCCGGTTCGGGCTTGCGGAAGGTAGCCACCTGGCGGTTGGACGTGTAACCGCAGGCGTCGCACAACACCAGGGTGTCCTCGCCAATGGGGGTGAGATACATGAACTCATGCGCCTGCTTGCCCCCCATCATGCCCACATCCGACTCCACCGCGATGGTGGGGAGACCACAGCGATTGAAGATGTTGAAATAAGCGTGATAATGGGCCCAGTATTGCTTGTCCAACCCCTCCCAATCCCTATCCAGACTATAGCTGTCCTTCATGGTGAACTCTCGCACCCGAATCAACCCGCCGCGAGAACGGGGCTCATCCCGCCACTTGGTCTGGAGATGATAGATGAGCGCAGGGAGCTGGCGATAGGAATGGATGATATCCCGCACCAGGGAGGTGACCACCTCCTCGTGCGTCATGGCCAGCACCATATCCCGGCCCGTGCTGTCCTTCATCCGCCCCATCTCCGAGCCGATCTGATACCAGCGGCCCGTCTCCTGCCAGATCTCCGCGGGATGCACCACGGGCATGGTCATTTCCTGCCCGCCGATGGCGTTCATCTCCTCCCTCATAATGTTCTCGATCTTGTCCATCACCCGGCGAGCCAGGGGCAGATAGCTGAAAATGCCCGTGCCCAACTGGCGGATATAACCCGCTCGCACGAGGAGCTGATGGCTGGTGAACTCCGCATCCGCGGGCGCTTCGCGCAGGGTTTCGCCAAAAAGATGACTCAATTTCATAAGATTGCCTCAATGATTGTTGATTGAAGATAAAGTCGTTTCAAAGCGCTATTTTACCCCATGTTCTGGTGAATGGGGTAAACGCGTCCCAGCCGGGAACAGATACCACGAGCGGCTCGATCTCATACACCACGAATTGCATCTCCCCCGTCTCGCCATCCGCCACCCGCAAACGCTCCGCCAGATGCAGGCCCGCGTCCGCCAAAGCCGCATCCAACGCCGTTTTTTCCTGCAACTCCCAGCCGGGGAAGACTACGAATCGGGTGTAGCCATAGCGATGAGGAGCCAGATCCGAGATGAGCATATCAGGATTCGCCCAATACACACGCGGCGGCCCGTTCCACAGATACCAATTCCACTGCCAGCCCAGCCAGCGTTGATACACGACGCCATGATAACCGGGCGTATTCTCCTGCAGATAATCAGCCACCGTCAGCAAACCGCTATACGCGCCATGATCGCCGCCGACGGGAATGCGGGCGGCCGCGGCCTGGCCAGCCCCGATCAGCAAGGGGATAGCCACCAGCGCAGCAACGCCCCAACGCCAGATTCGCCGCCATCCCTGCATCTTCTCCCACAACCGCAACGCCCCATAAGCCGACAGTATCGCCCCCGGCGGGGCCAGCGGCAACAGATAACGATCCCACGCCTGAAAGCTGAAAATGACATGTAGCGCCAGATAAGCGACGGAAAATCCGCCAAAAAGCAGCAGCCAGAGCGCAGTATTCAGGTCGTGCTCCTTTGCCGCATGATGATTACGCAAAACTCGCCAGGCCGCCGCCACAGCCACGCCGCTCAATCCGACAATGATCAGCGTGGCGACTGCGCCGCCGCCCCACCAGCGCCATACCCGCCACCATTCGATCAGTCGTTGAGGCCAGGCGGCGGGTGGGAGCAGATGCAATCCGCCATAGCTATGCCAGGATTGCGTCCAGAAGTCGGGGATTTCCGCGGGCAAAATGCGCCAGTCATTCCACTGCCAAACTTTGAACCACGCGTACCAGAATCCCAGCCCAGCCATCAAAAACGGCGCCCCCCAACGCATCGCCCGCGTCATGCGCCCGTCCACTGCCCACCGCTCACTGAATACTGCCCACTGCTTACTGACCGCCCGCGGCCATCGCCCCAGCGTCAGGGCCAGCAGAATGAGGGGGATGAAAAGCAACGCGTTTTGCTTGGTGGCGAAGCCCATCCCCAGGGCCAAACCGGTCAGCAGGCCCACTCGCCAGCTCGCCAGCAGTAGCGCCAGCATCACCCAAAACGTCAACAACGGGTCGGTGTAGACGGTGGGGGCAAAGCTGATGGCGAAAGGAGACAAGGCAAACATCGCCAGCGACCAACGTCCCATCCGGCGCCCGAACAGCCTGCAGGCCAGCAACCATATCAGAATCATGGTGAGGAATGAGATGAACACATTGAGGCTGCGTCCCGCCGCATCGCTGGGCCCGAACCAATCGAACCAGCGGGCCAGCAGATAGAGGAAAAACGGAGGTTTGTCCACCGCCACCCGCTCCAGCATCACATCCTGGCCCGATGAAATGAGACGCGCCCACACGCTGTACAGCGCCTCATCCGGCCGCAACGGATACCAGCCGAATTGCCAGACGCGCAACGCCAGGCCCGCCAGCAACCAGAAGCCAGTGACGCCTGCACCGGGCATCTTGCGCCGCCAGTCATCGCGCCCGCTCCCGGCCACGGGGCGAAACAACACAGGGCCGGGAGGATGCCGCGCTTCATCATATCTGGATAACGCCATGGCCTGGATCATAAATTGCAGGAGCTCAAAACGTCAAACTTCGCGCAGCGAAGAAAACCAGACCAACGCTGAAGATTTTTACATTTTGCATCATCAAGAGTGCACCAAATGCACCGAATGCAACATTTTCCCCTCCAAAATATGATCTAGATCATATCCAGCCCCCGGCAACTATGCTTTACTAAAGGCGTCACCTCTTCGAATGTTTCTTACATTCATCGGTGCACCTCCTTTCTATGTGTGTGTGGAGAGAAATCCCGAGGCAAAGCGGCCTCGGGATTTCTCTGTTCTTGAGGCTATGTATTGCGCCTGCCGGAAAACTGCGCCCGCAGCCGTTCCAGCAGCGCCTCCCACCGTGCGCTCAGCGTCGCGCTTTGCCGCAAAGCCGCTTCGCGGGCGGCAATCTCCGCCTCCTGTTGTTGTTCCATTTCAGCCAGATAAACTTTGGCTGCTTCATAGCCTACATGAATGAGATTGTGCGTGTGGCTCATGTCCCACAGAGGGATATTGACGGGATAACGCAGACGCCAGTGGTGAACGGGAACGCCCTTGAGCTCGGCCAAAGCCAACTCAAGTTCCAGATGCCTGGCCTCCATGGTAGTGAAAACCCGATCCATCAAGGGTTTGACGCCCTGGATTTTGGCGGTATGAGGAGGAGGATTGAACAGGTCCAGCACGATCAACTCGGTGGCCCCCATGCGCATGGCCGGCTCGATGGGCACGTCGCTGACCGCCCCGCCATCCAGATACAGGCTGTCGTTGATCCTGAGCGGCGGGATCCAGGGCGGGATCGCCACCGACGCCAACATGCTCTCCAGCACCCGCTCCTCGGGGTTTTCGCCGAATATGGTGATCTGGTGATTACTGATATCGGCGGTGACGATATAGAGCTCAGGGCCCGTGAGATCCTTGAAGCGCAAATCGGGAGTGATGCCGTGCTGGCTGTGAAAAGCCCGGGCCTGTTCCAGATAGCTATTGCTGTTGACGCCCGGCAGCAGCGTGCGCAGGGCCGCCTGCACGAAATCCCCAAACGCCATATTCCCGCGCGCCGAACTATCCCACACATCGACAATGTAGTCCAGCGTCTCCAGACTGTAGCCGAAACGGGCCAGATAAACGCTGTTGACTGCGCCAATAGAGGCGCCCACCAGCAGATCGGGGACGATGTCCGCCTCCATCAGCGCCCGCAACGCCCCCACTTGCATGGCCCCGCGCGGCCCGCCGCCGCTGAGCACAAAGGCCAGCTTGCGGACAGGTTCATCACCTACGGGCGTGGTTTGAGGCTGATGGGGAGATATCGATGACATGCGGGGGCTCCTGAGTGCGTTTCCATTTACCTTTTACGCATCGCACCCGAAGAAAGTTTCATGCCGCCATCAGATGACCGCAATCTTGCCGTAGCCGGTCTCGGCGATGGCCTGACGATACTCGCGGTAGAACTGAATGGCTTCGGGAACCCGGGCCAGAATGTCGCCCGCCACCACGCCTTCTTCGCCCAGTTCATCCGCGGCCAGATCCCCGGCCACGCCATGAATGAACGCGCCCATGCGGGCCGCGGTCTCGAAATCGTAATGCAGCGCCGCATACATGCCCGCGACGACGCCGGTGAGCACATCGCCGCTGCCCGCCGTGGCCATGCCCGCATTGCCGCTGAGATTGAAGAACACGCGTCCGTCGGGATGGGCGATGAGGGTGTGCGCCCCCTTCAACACGATGGTGGCGCCCCATTCCTGCGCGCCGCGCCGCGCCCAGGTCACGCGATCCTTCTGCACATCCCGCACGCTGACGCCCATCAAGCGGGCCATTTCGCCGGGATGCGGCGTGAGGATGGTGGGAGCCGTGCGGCGCAGCAGGATAGCGGGATCTTCTGCAATGGCGCTGAGCCCATCACCGTCGATGAGCAGCGGTTTGTCGATCTGCGCCGTCAATGCCCGGGCCAGATCCTGCGTCTCCGGCTCCAGCGAGAGGCCCGAGCCCAGCGAGACCATGGCCATCTCCTCGCTGTCAGCCAGCAGATCATCCAGATTATCAAGAGAAAGGCTGCCTGCGGACGTGGCCCGCCGCGGCATCAGCACGATCTCATTGCCCTTCATGGCGATGAATGGCGCCACCGACTCTGGCGTAGCCAGATAGGCCAGGCCGCCGCCCGCCCGCAAAAAGGCCATGGACGCAAAATAGGGCGCGCCCAGATAACGCGACGCCCCCGCCACGAACATCACCTTGCCCACCGACCCCTTGTGTGCATCCCCGCGGCGTTCGGGCATGGGCGGGAAGGGCGAGATGGCCACATGCAAATCGTCTTTTTCATATAACTCGGGCGGGAAAGAAATGTGCGTCACCGTGAGGGCGCCGCCATATTCGAAGCCGGGATAGATGAGATTGCCCGGCTTGGGCAGTCCAAAGGTGATGGTGGCGTCGGCCCGCACCGCCACGCCCATCACCTGGCCCGTGTCGCCGTGGACGCCCGAGGGAATATCGATGCTGAAAACCTGCGCCGGGCTTTCATTGATCATGGCGATAACCTTGGCGTAGCGACCGCCCACTTCGCGGCTGAGCCCCGTGCCGAACAGGGCGTCGATAACGCCATCGGCCGCGGCCAGCGCCCGTTCCACCGCGGGCAGGGCCGATTCATCGGGAACCAGCGTGACGGGAATGCCGATTTTTGTCACCATCTCATAAAAGAAGCGCACAGTGTCATCAAATTTTTCCGGTTTGCCCAGACAGAAAATCTTGACCTGCGCCCCCATGGAATGCAGCTTGCGAGCCACAACCAGTCCGTCGCCGCCGTTGTGCCCGCCGCCGCACAGCGCTACAAAATGCAGCCCCGCCACACTTCCCATCTCCTGGGCGATGAGATAATAAGCGGCCTCGCCCGCGTTCTCCATCAGAATCGGGCCTGAAATGCCATATTTCTCGATGGCTGTTTGATCGAGTTCGTGCATTTGTGCAACCATTGCAACTTTCATAATGACACCTCGTCGTCAGTGGCAGTGAGTGTTGGACTGCTCAGATTATCGCACAGCTTCGCAACTCATTTCAAGCCCGGCCAATGCGCCGCCCGAGGATGAGCACCCTGATCCCGTAGATGATTTGTTTGATCTCCGTGATTCAAGTAGAATGAAACCATCCCGCCGCCCCCGAGCTTTCGCCCTGTCATCCCCCAACCTTGTCGAGCCAGAACCAAAGAGGAACACAGAGAAATCTCCCAAAATCTCTCTGCAGAATCTCCAAGCTTCCTCTGGGGCCCTCTGTGTAGCCCATTGTCCTCCATACAAAAATTTTTACTGGCAAAGCCCAAAAGCAAAATCGCCAATCCCGGACAGGAATTGGCGATTGCTTCAGGCCGAAGTCTTGGACAACGTCTTCAGGCAACTGGTGCAGATATGAACGCGACGCATCTGACCGTTGATCAGCACCTTGCGTTTCTGTACGTTAGCATTGAAGCGACGCTTGACATGGCGCTGCGAGAAGCTAACATGATTGCCAAACTGAGGACCTCGTCCGCAAATTTCACATTTTGCCATGATTCTTTCTCCAAATATAGCAATTGATTGATTTCAAGGCTGGACGGATGCGCCGTCTGGCGGGATGCCAGGTCATGCGCCAAATAAAAGCCCCTGTTCGGGGCGCAACCAATAGTCTAGCACAGGCCCCATTTTCTTACAAATTTCGCATGGTTTATTTTCACTCCCGCTTCACGGAGCCCCCGGCATGATCACCCGTCAAACTGATTTAGGAACCATTGAAATATCGCCCAGCGCCATTGCCAGCCTGGCCGAACAGGCTGTTTTGCAATCTTACGGCGTAGTGGGACTCACGGAGCGCAATCGTTTCGAGGCCTGGCGGCGAGACATTCTCAGATCAGGACAGGGGCGTAAAGGCGTCTTGGTCACCATGACCGATGAAGGACTCATCATCGACTTATACCTCGTCATCGAATATGGCACCCGCATCTCGGAAGTCGCCAAAGGCGTCATCAACCGGGTGAAGTACAACTTGGAGAAAACCGCGGGATTGCCGGTGCTGGCCGTCAATGTGCATGTGCAAGCGCTGCGCGTCAGCCCCCATGCCGGGGATCAGGAGTAATTTGTGAACGAACCGCAATCTGTAACGCCCGTCCGCATTTTGCAGGCCCCGAGCGTTCGCGAAATGCTCGGGGCCGCTCTGGAAACGCTGCGCCAGCACCGGGATGAGGTGGATGCGCTCAACGTCTTTCCGGTGCCCGATGGCGACACCGGCGCCAACATGACCTTGACCATGCAATCGGCATGGAAGGAGATCGAGGGCCAACCATTCGATCGCGCCGGGGCGCTGTTCCGGGCCTTTGCCATGGGGGCCATTCGCGGCGCCCGGGGCAATAGCGGCGTCATTCTCTCGCAGATTTTGCGGGGCATGGTCGATGTTTTGGGCGATCTGCCCGAATTCGATGCACCAGGCCTGGCCCGGGCCTTCCGTCAGGGCCAGATAATCGCCTATCAGGGCGTCATGCAGCCGGTGGAGGGCACCATCCTCACCATCATCCGGGCCATCGCCGACGCCAGCGAGCACGCCGCCGCGCTGAATGACGACATCGGCTTTTTATTCGAGACCTGTCTGAGCAAAGCCCGGGAGGCGCTGGCGCAAACGCCCGACATGCTGCCCGTGCTCAAACAGGCGGGCGTGGTGGATGCCGGCGGCCAGGGCCTGACGTACATCATCGAGGGCATGGCCCGCTACGCACTGGGGCGCCCCATCACCCCGGCCTCCACACCCGGCCCGGGCCCCCTCCCCGGGCCGCAATTGGCGACGCCGGGCGATGAATGGGGCTACGACATCCAATATCTGGTTTACGGCGCCCGTCCCGACGAAGACGCCATCCGCCGCAAACTCATCGAACTGGGCGGAGAGAGCATCGTGGTGGGACGGGCGGGGAATATCACCAAAGTCCACGTCCACGGCCAGGATCCGGGCCCGTTTCTCTCCTACGGCGCGTCATTGGGACATCTGGATGACATCGTGGTGGAGAACATGACCTTGCAAACGCTGCGCCGCCGGGGCGAGTGGGATGACAACGGCCCGACCGCGGATAGGGCCCGGCAAGGAGATGAGACGCCCGCAGAGCACTGCTCCAACGTGGTGGCGGTGGCGCCCGCAGAAGGCTTCGTCCGCGTGTTCGAGAGCCTGGGCGCCTGCCAGACCGTGGCGGGCGGGCAGACCATGAACCCCTCCGCCGAGGAGCTCTTGCAGGCCCTGGAAAGCGTACCCGAATCCGAAATTATCCTGCTGCCCAACAACAAAAACATCATCATGGCCGCCCGGCAGGCCGCGTCGCTTTCCGACAAAAAAGTCTATGTGGTGGCAACCCGCACCCTTCCTCAGGGCGTGGCCGCCATGTTCGCCTTCAACCCCGACCTGGAAGCGGCGGAAAACGTGCGGCGGATGCAGGCCATGATCGCCCATGTACGCACCATCGAGG
>JALSPL010000044.1 GCA_026985975.1 Anaerolineae bacterium
CGATGACAGTGGCGATGAAAGAACAAACCTCGTAGGAGTCAGAGTTGGCTGAGTTGACGTTGGCGTGGACGTCGAGACATCTCTTGGTTCTGAATTTTTGGCTGGACTCCGATGCACAAAGATGACCCAATCTGCATTGCTTGGAGCAAATACGCCCACCGATCGCGGGTAGAGATAGACGAGGACGCTGTAAGGTCCATGCGCCATATCCTGGACGAAATTCAAGTCCTGAATGGACTTCCAGGCAGCAATGCCCTCATCTTCATTGGCGTATGGGACCGAAACGACATCAATTCGTTCCGGAGTCGGCGCCCGGCGTGAGGGCGCGCGCTTCAGTGCGTTCGGGGGAATAGAAATCGCAGGATAGAGTTGCCGTCCGGTTCCCGACCATACGATGCTGCCAGCGTACAACACCAAGCCACTACAACGATGAGACACGGCAAATCCGCCGAAATCGCCAGGCTCCATCTCTAGCACTGCCAAATCCCCTTTGTAAGAAACCACAAAATCCAATTCTTCTCGTACGCCATTTTCATCTTTAACAATACGGCGCGACCAGTATTTTCCCACGGCATTGAAAAGACCGCCAGCTCGGGACTTAAGTTCAGCATCATCGACTGGCGGTCTTACTTCACTGCAAGGGGTTTGGACATTGAAATAGGCCCTTTTCAGCTGAAGTGTCTGAAAATCCAGGACAATGATACCGATGTTGGCCATGTCTTCGCGAATAAGCCAGGCGGGATTGCTGTTGGATGCCATATTCAGCTTTATCCTGGCTTCACGACAGGCAGAAACAAAAACCATCAAGGTCAGGGCGATAAGCAATCTTGAAATGGCTTGGATACGCATTATTGGCTCCATTGAAAAAAGTTCATTCACCTCGGAGTTTTTCAGGCGATCCATCATTTTGCCTGCGATTGATAGTGATATGATAAGATGTGCTACACGATCCGCATCGGCGCGAGAGCGTCAGGCGCATTGGTTTTGCAAAATATTGTTTGGGTGCGTCCTATTTCAGTAAAAATGAGGGGTTCGTTTGCGGCCAACGCCCGAGGCTGGAAGCCACGGGCTACCATTGTCAAGCCCTGTGGGCCAGGCCCGGAGGGCCTTTGCAGCGGTAGCCCAGAGGTTTACCTCCGGGCGGAGGCGCATGAATGCTACCAACTCGTTTAGGACACGCCCATATTGTTTTTCGGTTCATATGTGAAGACGTTTTTCTTTGAGTAATCGTTCCACCGGCGCCATCCTCGACACATGCTCTATGAGAACTGTTCTCCTTCTGGGATTCTCTTCTGACGAGATTACGCCCGAACAGCTTGCTGAAATTCAGTCTCGCCTTCGCCCGCCGCTTGCCACCGCTCCACCAGACTTTCGAGGTCTCGCAGACCTCGAAAGTCTACGACCGACGCGGCTTTTGTATGGGTAATCACCGCGAAAAACTGATTGACAAGAGCGTTCATAAGCTGTATAATGACAGTTAAGTGGTCTAGTCCACTAGAGCAGATCCGTTGTCATCCTCAGCGAGAGCGCTGCCATGTTTGATAAAACAACGCCCATCCCGATTTACTATCAGCTCAAAGAATGGCTGCGGGCCGAAATTGCAGCCGGAACATGGCAGCCGGGCGATTTGATTCCCTCGGAACGGGAATTGAGTGAGCAGTTTGGGATCAGCCGCATGACGGTGAGGCAGGCGCTGAATGAATTGAGAGAAGACGGCGTATTGAGACGGGAGCAAGGCAAGGGCACCTATGTCACATCCCCAAAAATCGAACAGCGCCTGACGCGGTTGACGGGCTTTACCGAGGACATGAAACGACGGGCCATGCACTCGGGCGCGAAGGTGCTGCGTCAGACATGGGTGGAAGCGCCCGACTTCGTGGCCCGGGCGTTGAAGATTCCTCCGGGAAAACGGATCATCCTGCTGGAACGCCTGCGCATGGCCGAAGGAGAGCCCATGGCCATCGAAACCAGCTTTTTGCACTTCGCAGGGATGAAAGGCCTGCTGGAAGAAAACTTCGAGAATCAATCGCTCTATCAGCGTCTTTCCCGAAAATATGGCATCATTCCCACCCGCGCGGAACAGCAAGTGGAAGCGGTGATCTGCCATGAAAGCCAATGCGCCTTGCTGAACATCGAGCCGGGCGCCGCCGTCCTCCGCAACCGCCGCATCGCCTACGATCAAAACAACAAACCCTTTGAATATGTGCAATCCATCTATCGAGGAGATCGCTACATTTTTTACGTAGAGCTCGCCATCTTATAACCCTCGTCGGCCTTCCACTTACCATTCAGCATCAGGAGGTGTTTTATCGAGAAGAGAACATGCTCTCTTGCCCTTGCCCGCTCGCTTTTTCCTTTCCCATCTCTCGATCAGGAGAATCACCATGAAACGTCTCGTATTGTCTGCGTTGCTCATACTGCTTTTGGCGTCACTGCTCAGCGCATGTGGCGGCGCCGCGCCGCAGGTCGTCGAAAAAACCGTTGTCGTTACCAAAGAAGTTGAAAAAGTCGTCGAAAAAACCGTTGTCGTCACCCAGGAAGTGGAGAAAGTGGTCCAGCAAACGGTGGAGGTCGTGGTCACGGCCACGCCCGAGCCGACGCCCGCCCCCAAGAATGGCGGTACGCTCATCGTCGCCCGCGCCGCCGACGCCAAGGGCCTGGATCCGCACAAACAGACCGCCTTCTCCTCCTTCCGCCTCTTGGAACTCATTTACGAGCCCCTGCTGGGAATGAACAGCGAGCTGAAGGTGGTGCCCAATCTGGCCGATTCGTGGGAATGGTCCGATGACGGCACGACGCTGACCATGAAGCTGCATCCCAACGTCAAATTCCACAACGGCGATGTGATGACCTCGGAAGACGTCAAATACAGCTTCGAGCGCATCCTCGACGAGGAAACCGGCTCCGCGGCCCGCTCCTACTTCAGCGATATCCAGAGCATCGACACGCCCGACGACAACACCGTCGTCTTCCATCTCTCCCGCCCCAATGTCTCCATCCTGGCGGCCATGACCAACCCCAACTCCGCCATTCTGGACAAAAGTGCGGTGGAAGGCAAGGATCCCGGCAAAGTCGTCATTGGCACCGGCCCCTTCAAGCTGAACAAATGGGAAGTGGATCAGGTGACGCTGCTGGACGCCAACAAGGACTACTGGCGGGAGGGCGTTCCCCATGTCGACGGGATGGAAATCCGCATCATCCCCGACGAATCCTCCATCCTGGCGGGCCTGCGCTCGGGCGATATCGATTGGGCGCTGATCAACGATCCCCGCATCGCCATCGTCGCCTCCAATCCCAAGAGCGGTCTGGTGGTGGATCGCACGCCAGCCCTGGCCTATCATGTGTTGATGCTGAACAGCGGCCGCGAGCCCTTCACCGATGTGCGGGTGCGCCAGGCCCTTTCCTGCGCCATCGACCGGCAGCAGGTGGTGGACACCGCCGCCCTGGGCGAGGGACAGGTCACGGCGCCGGCCACATCCCCCTTCTACGCCGCGCCGCTGGATGAACTATTCTGCTATCAAAAGGACATCGAAAAAGCCAAGCAATTGCTGGCGGATGCAGGCTACAAGCCGGGCGACATCACCTTCAAGATCATGGCCGCGGCGGATGAACCCCCGACGGCCGTCGCCGAAGCCCAAAGCATCCAGGCCCAGCTCAAAGAGATCGGCGTCAATGTCGAAATCGAGACCCTGGAACTTGGCAACTACGTGGATCGCTGGCTGCACACCGATTTCGACGCCACCATCGCCCTCAACGGCGGCAACCCCGATCCCGACATCATGTTCTATCGCTACTGGCATAGCAGCGGCAACCTGCACAGCGTGGCAGTCTACACCAACCCCAAGATCGACGAGCTGCTGGACAAAGGCCGCGTCACCACCGACCCCGAAGCGCGCAAGGCCATTTATCTGGAAGTGCAGAAGATCCTGGCCCAGGACGCGCCCTGGATCTGGCTCTATGTAGGTTACGAATACCGGGCCATGCAGCCCTACGTCAAAGGCTTCACGCCCATGCCCAACGGCTCCATCAAATACCTGCGCGACGTCTGGCTGGATAAATAACCTACAGGACGTCTCCTCCTCCCATTGCGAGGTGACGACGCTGGCAAAGTCCGGCGTCGTCACCTCCTCATTTTGATTGCGCCCAGGTGCTTCATGCAAAGATTCCTCACTCGCCGTCTTCTGGCGCTGATCCCCACCCTTTTCGGCGTCTCCATCGTCGTATTCGTGGTGATTCACCTCATCCCGGGCGACACCATCAGCGCCATGATCGGCACCACCTACAAGCTGACAGAAGCCCAGGCCCAGGCGCTGCGCGCCTATTTCGGGCTGGACAAGCCCCTCTATCAGCAATATCTGCATTGGATGTGGGCGGCCCTGCATGGCGATTTCGGTTACTCGGTGCGCAGCGGCGAGCCGGTCATGTCCGAAATTCTCAAACGTTTTCCCGTCACCTTCGAGCTGACCATCCTCTCATTGCTTATCGCCATCTTCATCGGCATTCCCATCGGCGTGCTTTCCGCCACCAAACAGGATTCATTCATCGATATCCTGGGACGACTTTTCGCCCTCATCGGCCTTTCGCTGCCCAACTTCTGGCTGGGAACGCTCATCATTTTGGGACTTTCACTCTATTTTGGTTTCATGCCCAACTCGGGAAAATATGTCAGCCTCTGGCAAGATCCGTTACAAAATCTCAAACAGATGATTTTCCCCGCCATCACCCTGGGCTTCGCCTTCACCTCCTCGGTGATGCGCACCACCCGCTCGTCGATGCTGGAGGTGGCCCGGCAGGATTATGTGCGCACGGCCCGGGGCAAGGGCCTCAGCGAGACGAGAGTCGTTATCCGACACATGCTTTCCAACGCACTGATCCCGGTGATCACCATCATCGGCATTGAATTCGGATATCTGCTGGGCGGCGCCGTCATCGTCGAGGAAGTTTTCGCCTTGCCCGGCATGGGACGCCTCCTGCTGCAAGGCATTTCACAACGAGATTACGCAGTGGTGCAGGGAACAGTGCTGTTCATCGCCTTCACCTTTGTTGTCATCAACCTGCTAACGGACTTCGCCTATGCTTTTATCGACCCTCGCATCCGTTACGAGTGAGTTATGAAAAATTCATTATTCATGCGCCTGATACGCAATCCCAGTGGGCTATTTGGGGCAATCCTCATCGCCATCTATCTAATCGCGGCTATCGTCGGATCTTTTTCGTGCTGCCCCTATCCTCCCGATGAACAGCATGTGCAGGATATGCTGCAACCGCCCAGCAAGCAATACATCATGGGCAC
>JALSPL010000045.1 GCA_026985975.1 Anaerolineae bacterium
CCCACTGTGCCAATAATAGGTGAGACAACTTGTTTGAAGAAATTAGTGTAGAATTCTCTCAAACAAGGAGTCACAAATGAAAGTCAATCAGGCAGTTTCAAGCAATGGAAACCATCCAGCTATGAGCAACGAACCAAGTCCGGAAGTCCTGCCGAAAGCGAAACGACGTCAATTCAGCGCTGCGTATAAGTTGCGTATTCTGGCCGAAGCGGACGCCTGTAAGAAACGAGGAGAAATCGGAGCGCTTCTGCGACGGGAAGGGCTCTACTCATCGCATCTGACAGATTGGCGTAGGCAACGAGCCCGAGGCGAGTTGAGGGAGGCGGGCGGCCGGAAGCGAGGGCGCAAGTCAGACCCGGAGGCGGCGGAGCTTGCTCGATTGCGGCGTGAGAATGAGCGGCTGCGCGGCCGTCTGCAACGGGCGGAGAAGATCATCGACGTGCAAAAAAAGTTAGCGCAACTGCTTGGCACGATGCCCGTGGAGAGCCAGAACGGCGAGAGGCCATGATGGCGGCAGCGAAAGAATTGGAGCAGAGCATCGGCGTAGCTGCCGCCTGTCAGGTTTTGAACATCCCCAGAAGCAGCTTCTATCGGCGGCGTCATGCCGAACGCAAAACGCCACTGCCAGGTCAACAGCGTTCCAAACCAGCCCAGGCGTTGAGTGATGCGGAGCGAGAGGAAGTTCGCAGTGTGCTGAACAGCGAACGTTTTCAGGATCAAAGTCCCCGTGAAGTTTACGCCACACTGCTGGACGAAGAGAGGTATCTCTGCCACTGGCGCACCATGTATCGGGTGCTGAATGAGCACGAAGAAGTGCGAGAACGGCGTAATCAACTGCGCCATCCAACTTATGTCCGGCCCGAACTGCTGGCAACAGGCCCCAATCAACTCTGGAGCTGGGATATTACCAAGCTGCGGGGGCCTGTCACCTGGACCTACTACTATCTCTACGTCATGCTGGATGTCTACAGCCGCTATGTGGTCGGTTGGCTGCTGGCCGACCGGGAATCAGCGGCGTTGGCCCAGGAATTGACAGCCGCAGCTTACGCCCGACAGCAGATTGAGCCAGGCCAGTTGACCATCCATGCAGATCGAGGCGGCCCCATGATCGCCAAATCCATGGCGTTGCTGATGAGCGACCTGGGCGTCAACAAAAGTCACAGCCGGCCCCACGTCTCGGATGACAATCCCTTTTCGGAGGCTCAGTTCCGCACTTTGAAATACAGGCCAGACTATCCTGACCGTTTCGGTTCCCTGGCGGATGCACGCCAGTGGGCTCGACGTTTCTTCGCCTGGTACAACCAGGAGCATCATCATAGCAGCTTACGTTTGCTCACGCCGGCCGATGTTCACTACGGCCGGGCGGAAGAAAAACTGGCGCAACGGCACCTCCTGTTGCTCCAGGCTTATGAGGCCCATCCAGAACGCTTCGTCAATGGCCCGCCCAAACTACAGAAACTGGAGAGAGCCGTCTGGATCAATCCGCCGACAGAAGCCGACGACTCTCAGACACCCGCCACAGATGCCATTCATTAACGTCAGTTGAACGACCATTGGTTTTCGATTATACTCATACCCGCCGGTGCAGAGGATAGGGCAACGCTGGAGAGCGACCCGAGCGCTGACGCCGGTGAACGGTGTAGCTCTGGGCGGTGTCCCGCATGCCGCCCAGACTTCATCATCTCACAGCTACATCGTTCTGGAAAGCGATAAACTCATCCTCCCGTTGACATCAATTCTCAGCTATGCAGCGCAATCCGTCTGCACAGCCCCACTTCCTACAGTAATTTCTTTAGCAATTCTGTCTCAAACTACTTGACACATACCGGTTTCCCACAAAAACCGGAAGGTCAAAGTCTGGAATCAACGCTTGCATCGTTGGGAACCCATCTCCATGGAAGAACTGATGGCGTTGGTGTTATGGCGGGGACGTTTGCAGGTGCGCTTCTTCCGAGCTGGCAAAAGTAAAGAACGGCTGGTGCTTTGGGATGGTTTCGCATCCGTTTGCCCGAGGAGTCTGCTCCGTTGTGGCTTCTGGTGGCGGAAACGCTGGATGCCGATGAGGAGGAGGATACTGAGGAAGAACGGCTCCTCGGATTATTGACCAATATTCCGATTACAGATATGAACACTGCCCAACAAGTCTATCAAAATTGGCGTTTACGAGGACGCATCGAACACGGTTATCGTTTCGACCAGGAAGCGGGTCTGGACATCGAGCAGCTCATGGTCCGTTCCCTCGATCGCATGCAACGCCTTTTCGTATTGGTTCTCTGGGCCATGCACTTCGTCACTCATGTCTTGCGCACCTGGCCCCAAGTCATCGTCGAGTGGTTTCAAGTCCTAGGCGGCAAGCTGCAACGAAAAAGTGATCGCAGTGGCCTCTACTGGCTTCTCTGGGGGTTGGCTCATGTCTGGTCCGCTATTGCTACTCTCTCCTATGCCAACGATCATCCGTTCCCACTCTCCACCGTCAATCTCGCTCAAGCCTCGACTTATGGGTAATCACCGCGAGTGAACCGCTTGACACTGCCAGAAAACCCGTGTAGAATCTCTTATATTAAACAGAGAGAAATGGGGGTTCATCGTCGAAATCGCTAGGAATCATCGCATTTCGATTATTCCTTATTACTCTCTCTTTACAAACCCCACATCTGCCTTCGGGCAAAGGAGAAGAGCCCCATGAAACGTATTTGGCTATTGCTCACGCTCATTTTGTTGCTGTCTTTCTCGTTAGCAGCCTGTGCGTCGGGCGGCAGCCAGGCGCCGCCTGCTACGGAGAACACACCATCCGCGCAGACGTCATCAGCGGAGACCAAAGAAGAGCCGTCGCCAACCAAGGTCCATGATATCGTCACCTGGTATCAGTATGATCAGAACAACACGGACCCAGCCAGCGATGAAAGGGTGGGGAATGAATATCTGAGAAAGACAATTCCGGAGTTCAATAAGGCGTTTGAGGGAAAATGGAAGTGGGTGAATCAACCGAAAGCATTCGATAAAATGACCACTGAACTTGTGGCCGCAGTGCAGGCGGGCGGCGATGTGCCCGACATTTTCGAGATGAGCAACACCCAGGACTTGGTGGATTTCTATCGACATGGCGTGGCCCAGGATATGCGGGAATGGGCTCAGACGCAATCTTGGTGGGATGATCTCGACCCGGCGGGTGTTACAGCATGCACGGGTCCGGATGGCGGCCTATATTGTATCCCAATGGCTGAACGTCCCCAAATTGTCTATGTGTGGAAAGACCGCTTTCCCGATGGTTTTCCCAAAACGCCGGAAGAGTTTATGAAGAAGGCAGAAGATCTCAAGTCTCAAGACCTCTACGCCATAACCTTTTTTGGCTCCACTGATAAGGGCGGAGAAGGATTAACTCGGGCCATCTGGACGACTATTGCCTCTTTCGGTGGCAAGCTCGATGACAGTAAAGGCAATATGTTGCTCAACACGCCAGAAAATGTGGCTGCCATCAAATTCATACGAGAGATTGTCGCCAAAGAATATGTGCCCGAAATCGCTTTCGCAGGCGGTTTTCGCGAAGAAGACGCATTCAAGGACGCGTCTGCTGGTTCCTTTCCCACTGGCCTCTTCGGCTATCGTTATCTGAATCCACTCACTGCACCCAGTGGCAAAAAATATGATAAGGGCAATGCCGAGGATATGCTGGACGCTATCGCCGCTGGCGACATCTACGTCTCCTCCTATTTCGGAGCCGACGGGCACAAACCAGGCTGCGGCATCGATATCGCCGGGTTTGTCATCCCGGTGGGGGCTCAGAATATTGACGGCGTTCATGACTATATCAATTGGATGATGGAGACCGAGCAGAACGCTCAATGGGTGCAGGCAGCGGGTGGCGGTTTCCCCGTGCTCAAGTCAACTCGTAGTCATGAATTGTTCCAAGTGCCTCTTTACAAGGAGGCCGGCGATGCGTTAGAGGTCAGCGAGTGTCGTCCCTGGTATGGCTCGTTGCAGCGTCCTAACGAAGCGCAGGAGCAAATCATGGATGCCATTTACAAACTCATCAAGGAAGACCCCACTGCAGATATCGAGAAAGTGTTGACTAAGACTCAGGAAGAGTATAACGCCAACAATTAGCAACCAGATGGTGCGGCGCGTATTTTATGATGTGCGCCGCACCATTACCCTGTCACACTATTTTTGGGGTAACCTTTATGTCAAGAATTGCGCTCATCCAACCTAAAAAGCGCAGGTTTCGTAACGCGCTTCCCTTTTGGCTGATTCTGCCGACCATTATCGTCCTTCTCATCGTCCAGGTGTATCCTGCTCTTTACACGATGTGGCTGAGTTTTCACGAGCGGGAGCCCAAAGGGTGGGAATATGTGGGGCTGCGCAATTTCCAGCGGCTATTTCATCAAAGTCTTTTCCATGAAAGCATAGGGCATACCATTGTTTTTCTAGTGGGGTACGCCAGTCTAACTATGATTGCCGGTTTTTTTATTGCATTGCTGCTCAACCGTAAGCTACGTCTTTCGGGCCTCTACATCACACTGCTTTTCATTCCCTGGATCTTAGCGGACATCATTGCCGGCATGGTGTTTCGACTGTTGGTGATTCCCGATTACGGCTTGCTGGCGGGCTTTTTGCAAAATCCGACCATTTTCCCTCCTAAAGGCCTTTCCGTGCTCACGGCAGTGCCGCCGCATCCATGGTTTGGCAGCTTTCCCTTTCCGCCCGCGCCAGCGATGATCTTATTGATACTGGCTTCATCATGGCGGGCGCTGCCTTTTATCACCTTATTGCTGTTGGCTGCGATGCAGACTGTGCCAACTGAGGTTATCGAAAGCAGCCGTATCGATGGCGCTAATGGTTGGCAGATCGTCCGTTTTATCATGACCCCGTTGATGCTGCCCACCATGGTAGTGGCGCTTTTCAGTCTCATTCTCACTGGCGTCAACAGCGTGGGCATGATCTTCAGTCTCACCGGCGGTGGGCCGGGCACTTCCACAGAGGTGCTCAGCTATCTACTCTACACCATTGGTTGGAGCCAGTTACGGTTTGGACGGGCCGCGTCCCTGGCCCTGATCATGGCCATCGTCAACTGGCTTTTGATTTCGGGCACCCTGCGTCTGACTCGCGTAGAGGAGAGGAGCCGGTGATATGCAGCGAATAAGCCACGCCACGCGCAAGAAATGGGAACGCATTGCAGTCAATGGCGTCATCCTGACTGTGCTGCTCTTTGCTATGATCCCCATCGCCACTACCCTGCTCATCTCCTTCAAGCGTGAGCAGGATGTCATTCGTAAGCCCCCCGTCATCTTTCCCTGCGATACGTCTGAGAAAGCCTTCGACTTGCGAGCATGCCGTTGGTCAATTGAGGGATATTTGCGGGTGCTGGCCCCAAAGCCATCCAGCAAATCCCCCCTGGGCTTTGCGCTCACGGGCAACATGCTTCGCATTTATCTACCTAACACCCTGCTTTACGCTACTGTAACAGCGTTCATTGTGGTAATACTGGCTGGCATGTCAGGATACGCATTTTCCCGTTTTCATTTTCGGGGTTATAAGTTTCTGATGACTGCAATTCTAGCCATCACCGGCGTGCCTCTGCTCACTAACTTGTTGGCGTTGTACCAGATGAGCGTAACGCTGCGCAAGGCTCATTTGCCTTTTTGGGATGATCGCATCTTCATCATCATCGTTTATATCGGCTTTTACCTGCCACTGAGCGTGTGGATTGCTAAAGGCTTTTTCGACGCTATTCCCCGCGAGCTGGAGGAAGCCGCGCTCATCGACGGCTGCACGCCTCTTTGTGCGCTGTGGCGGGTGATAATGCCTCTGGCCATGCCCGGACTCACCTCTATTTTCCTGCTCACCTTCGTCAACGTCTGGAACGAATTCATCGCCGCCTATCTACTCATCGCCAAGAACGAGTACAAGACCGCAATGTTCGGACTGTACGACTTCCTGGGGCAGAATATCGTTAATGTTCAGGTGATCGCTGCAGCTTGTATCATTATCGCCGCACCCGTCGTCATTCTCTTCCTCTTCACGCGGCGCACATTCTTCCGGGCCATGGTGGAAGGTGCGGTCAAGGGATAATCGTATGCAGATTGCTTTCGAGGAGTTGCTTGTCTTTCTTCAAGATTTGATCCGCATCCAGTCTCCTTCGGGTGAGGAGGATGATGTTGCGCACCGTATTGTCGGCGAGATGCAGCGGCTGGGTTTTGATGATGTGTGGATAGACGTCAACGGCAGCGTTGTCGGTCTGATCCGAGGCGCTCAACCGGGGCCTCTCACTCTGCTGGATGCGCATTGCGACACTGTAGGCGTGGCGCCGGGCGTCCCCTGGCGGCACGATCCTTTCGCAGCCAATTTGATCGGGGATAGAGTCTACGGTAGGGGGACAAGCGATATGAAGGGCGCATTGGCGGCCATGATCCACGCCGCGGCAGTCGTCAATCGCGATCGTTTGAAAGGACGCGTGGCTGTCAGCGCCACGGTGATGGAGGAGGTGATGGAGGGCGTGGCTCTACAAGCGATCATCGATGATATCCGACCCGATTATGTGATCATTGGCGAATCCACGAACTTCGATTTGAACATCGGGGGCCGGGGACGGGCGGAGATCAAGCTGGAATCCATCGGCAGGCCCGCACACTCATCATCACCTCACCTGGGAATCAACGCTGTGCATCGCTTACTCCCTGCCATTCAAGCTATCGAACGCCTGGATTTTGGCTTGGATCCGCTGTTGGGACCGGGGCTAATGGCGCTCACCGACATCATTTCCGAACCTTATCCCGGTCACTCGGTCATTCCCAGTCGCTGCCTGGTCACCTACGATCGGCGACTGCTGGCAGGTGAGACCGAAGAGAGCGTTTTGGATGAACTGCGAGTCCTGTCCGAGTTGGCCGACATTCACGTAAACCTGGCTCAGGGCGAACATGTCACCTACACCGGCGCCTGGATGCGAGCGCCCAAGTTCTTTCCCGCCTGGAAACTGGCCGCTGACCATCCTCTGGTGGCGAAAGCGCTGGCAGGGCTGCGGGCAGCGGGCCTGAATCCAAAATTGGGTGCGTATCGTTTTTGCACCAATGCCGCATCCAGCGCCGGGCGATACGGCATTCCCACGATCGGATTCGGCCCTGGTGAAGAAGCCCGCGCCCACATTGTGGACGAATACATCACCCTGGACGAATTGCGCACCGCCGCCCGCGGCTATTCGGGCATCATCGATCATGTTCACCTATCATCTTCCTGCTAAAATCATATTCGGTCAGCCGGTTATCGATGCGTTGCATGCAACGCTGCACGAGTTGGAGGCTCGTCGCGTCCTCCTGGTTAGTGATTCCGGTCTGGCGGGCCTGGGACTGGTGCAACATATTGGGGATAGCCTTGCCAGCGCGGAACGGGAGATCGTGATTTTTGCTCGCGTGCAGAGCAACCCCACCACCGACGACGTGGATGCAGCCCTGAGTCTGGCCCGCGAATATGAAATTCAGGCAATTGTGGCCCTGGGCGGCGGTAGCGTCATCGATGTAGGCAAGGCCACGGCTATGCTCCTCGCCAATGGTCACAGCTATGCTGATTACCAGTGGGGCGGACGCCCCATCAACAGTCACAGCATCCCGCTATTGGCGATTCCCACCACTGCGGGCACAGGCAGCGAAATGAGCAAAGTTGCAGTCATCATCGATCCGCAAAAACCTTTCAAAAAGGGCGTTCTCAGTCCCCACATGTTCGCACACACCGCCATTTTAGATCCCGAACTCACTCGCAGCCTTCCACCCGGCCTCACCGCAGCGACCGGCGTCGATGCGCTGACGCACGCGCTGGAAGCCTACATCGGGCAGCGCGCCAATCCATACACCGATATGTTGGCCCTGAACGCTTTAGAGATCATCTGGCGGGCGCTGCCCCGAGCCGTGACGCGAGGCGATGACATGGAATCTCGCTCACAGATGATGCTGGCCGCAGCATGGGCGGGCACAGCCATGGATCACGCGGGCCTGGGGCTGATCCATTCCCTCTCCGGGCCGCTGACCAGCGCCTTGCACCTGCATCATGGCCTGACCAACGCCATTCTCTTGCCTCATGTCATGCGGTTCAATCTGCCCGCCATCTCAGCTCAGCGGCGAATGCGTCTACAACAGCTTTTTGGTCTGTCCAGCGAGTTCCTGCCCCAGGCTTTGGCCCGCTTCGTGCAAAATTTGGGGTTGCCCCAAAACCTTGCAGATGTCGCCAACATTGCCGCTGTGACCGATTGGCAACAGATTATCGTCGATACGCTTCGCATGGCCATGACCCCCAACAATCCTCGTCCTGTCACCCCTGACGCTGTCGCAGACCTCCTCCGTGTGTTGTTCGACACACCCCCCTCCCCGGAAAAACAACATGTCACTGATTGATCTACATCCCCAAACTCACGCATTTCTCGCTCGTTCACCCCACGGTCTGCTCATTGACGGCCAATGGACGCCCGCACTTTCGGGCGTGACGTACCATAGCGTCAGTCCTTCGGATGGACAGCCACTGGCTGAGTTGGCTGCAGCAGGCCGAGAAGATGTGGACAGAGCCGTAGACGCAGCCCGCAGGGCTTTCGAAAATGGGTGGGGCGAAATGCCGCCGGCGCAGCGAGAGCGGTTACTGCGAGCCTGGGCCGACAACATCGCCGCCCACGCCGAGGAACTGGCTGAGCTGGAATCTTTGGATAACGGCAAACCGATTCGCAACACCATGGCTATCGACAGCAAGGTGGCTTCATCCCTGGTTTATCATTTCAGCGGTTGGCCCAGCAAAATTCATGGGCATACTGCGCCTGTTTCGGTTCCCAATCATTTCGTCTACACTCGCCGCCAACCAGTGGGCGTGGCCGCCATTATCATCCCCTGGAACTACCCCCTGATTCACGGTATGCAAAAAGTGGCCCCGGCCCTGGCCTGCGGCAATACTGTCATCCTGAAGCCTGCACAACTTGCCTCATTGCCCTTGCTGCGGTTGGGCGAGCTGGCGCTGGAAGCAGGACTGCCGCCGGGCGCGTTCAATGTCATCACGGGGCGCGGCTCGGTCATCGGACAGGCGTTGGCGGAACATCCCGGCGTCAACAAAATTCAGGTGACAGGCTCCACCGCTGTGGGACGCAGCGTTATTCGGGCTTCCGCCGGCAACATCAAACGCCTGGCTCTGGAACTGGGTAGCAAAGCCCCCAACATTATCTTTGACGACGCAGATCTGGACGCGGCGATTCCTGGCGCATTCCGAGCGGCGTTTGGCAACTCGGGGCAAAGCTGTGTGGCCGGAGCGCGGTTGTTCGTGCACGCTTCCATCTTCCAGCAGGTGTTGGCGGGCCTCTTGCAATTGGCGGACGCGGCGAAGATCGGCCACGCTCTGGACCCCGACACCGAACTGGGTCCCATCGTGGACGCTGTACAGACTCAAACTATCATGGATTACATTCGCAGCGGCGTAGAACAGGGCGCAACCCTGGTGCGCGGCGGCGCACGTCTGCTCGAAGGTGATTTTGGCAAGGGATTTTATATCGAACCCACCATCTTCACCGATGTGCGGGATGATATGATCATCTCGCGAGAGGAGATTTTCGGTCCGGTGCTGCCAGTGTATACATTCGAGAGCGAAGATGAGGTCATCCGCCGGGCCAACGATACAGACTATGGGCTGGCCGCGGGCGTGTGGACGCAGAACCTAGCCCGGGCGCATCGGGTGGCGGCCCGATTGGATGCGGGTGCGGTGTGGGTGAACACCTACGACATGTTCGATGGCTCCGCACCTTTTGGCGGCTTCAAAGGTAGCGGTTATGGCCGTGACAACGGCCAAGAGGTGCTGGAAGCCTATACCGAAGTCAAATCGATATGGATAGCAACCTGATGACCTTTGTTTACGACGCCCTGGTCATTGGCGCTGGTTACATTGGCGTCAGCGTGGCCTATCATTTCAGCAAGGCGGGACTGCGCACCGCTTTGCTGGACCGGGGCGGCGTAGGCTCGGGTGCGTCTCGGGCTAACTATGGCAATATCCAGGTGCAGGACGCAGAATTAGCCCACAGCCTGGACCTGATTCAAGCAGGATACGCCAGTTTTGAAGGCCTGGAGGCGGAGCTGGGACAGCCGGTGGGACTGCGTCAATTGGGCAGTTTGCTGCTCATCGAAAATGAAGCGCAATGGCAGATGATGGCAGCGCGTCTACCGCGTTTGCACACTGCTGGCATTCGCGCCGAGCTGGTGGAAGCATCCCATCTCCCCGACTTGGAGCCATTGCTGGATGTTTCTGCTCTGTTGGGCGCATGCTATCATCAACGAGAGGGGCAGATCTATCCCTTTGCCTTGCTCTCTGCTTTTTTGAACGCGGGTCAGAAGCGGGGTCTGAGCCTGCATTGGCGCACCGAGGTCAATGCTATCATCACCCGTGCGGACAGAGTTACAGGAGTGCGCACTTCTCGGGGCGATTTTAGCGCGGGCGTGGTGGCGCTTTGCACCGGCGCCTGGACGACGAAGCTGGGACGCATGGTGGAACGCAACTGGCCTGTCCGCCATGTCATTGGTCAGGCATTGATCACCGAAGCTGCGCCCACGTTGCGTCTGCGAAATCACCTGGCATCAGCCGCGTTTTTCCAGGAAGCGCACGGCGGGGGACAGGATGGAGGGACGGAACGCGCGATTTTGGCTTTTTCTCAGACCCGGGAAGGACATTTTCTGTTGGGAGAAGCCGCCAGAGTCACCTGCGACATGGATATCCGAGCCACGCCTACGGGACAGCCGGCAATTGCGCGTCTTGCCGCCAGGTTTCTGCCGGCATTACAAAAGTTGCAGGTGCTGCGTGGCTGGGCCGCGGCTGTGGCCTTCACTTATGATGGTCTGCCGCTGCTGGGGCCGGTGGCGGGCTTGAAAGGTTTGATTCTGGCCACGGCCTTCAAATCTACCGTTATCGTTACCCCGCTGGTGGGGCGGTTGGTGACCGAACTGGCGCTGACGGGCTGCACCCAACTGGACATCACTCCCTTTTCTCCCGACCGATGACGACTCAACCTGACATTCTCATCATAGGCGGCGGTTTCGCCGGACTCGCCATCGCATATCACCTGGCGCGACGTGGAGCGAAGACGTTGTTACTGGAGGCCGAACGCATTGGCTACGGTGCATCGGGCGCTTGTGCAGGTCGAGCTCAGCTCTCAGAGAGCCATCGCGGTCTGCACATGACGCTGGCCCTGGCCGGGATGGCCAGGCTAACGCAACTGGAGGGGGAATTGGGCCGCGAATTCGAATGGCGTCGTCTGGGCAATCTCATGCTCATCCAACAGTCGCATCACTGGCATTGGTGGACTGAGCAGGTGGCGTATCTGCAAGATGTTGGCGCCCAAGCTGCGATGTTGGGGCCCGACGATCTGGCTGAGGCCGAACCTCATCTGCGCCGAGATGGTTTTTTGGGTGCAGCCTGGTGTCTGGAAGGTCATCTGAATCCCTTCAAACTCATGTGGGCGTATGCGGATGCGGCCCGCCGTCTGGGAGCGGAGATCCGTCAGGGCGTGCGGGTGACGGGCTTCCGCCGCGTCGCGCGTCGCGTTCTTTCGGTGCAAACAGATCAAGGGCAGAGCGTCGCGGCTGCGAGGATTGTGGTTACTGCGGGCGCATGGACGGGAAAGCTATTGCGCAGGATGGGCGTGCATTTGCCGGTGCAATTTACGCACGCCGAAGCTGTTATCAGCGAGCCTCTGCCGCCCATGCTGCATCATCATGTGGGATTGGCCAATTTTTATGAGACCATTCACAATGCACGGAAAGCTGTTTCCATTGGCGTAGCCCAACAAAAACATGGCGCACTACTCATCACCGAAGCTGTCGAACAGACGCCGTACATCCATCGAGCCAATAGCGCCTGGGGACTGCCTGACATCGCCCGGGAGCTGTTGGCGCTGTTTCCGGCGCTGACAAATGTACAACTGATGCGCGCGTGGGCTGCCGCCAGTCCATTTTTACCCGATGAGCATCCGGGCATCGGTTGGATTCCAGGCCTGAACAATGTGTTTACGGCCACATGCTTCCATAACACCATCACGACCATCCCGATTCTCAGTGAAATCATGGCTCAGATGCTCTTGGACGAACACCCCGACATCGACTTATCTCCCTTCGCCCTGGATCGATTCAAAAATGGGACCGGCGCAACTTTTTGACTTCAATCTCATGCCATTCAATTCTCGCGTTTCTGCCGTTGACTCATGCGATCATCTCATCACCATCTATATTGACGGGCATGCGGTGCAGGCTTGCGCAGGTGAGAGTATTGCCGCGGCGCTGCTGGCCGCAGGGCGACGGGTGTTTCGTCATACCAGCAAGACGGATGCGCCGCGGGGGCTATTCTGCGGCATCGGCGTCTGCCATGATTGCCTGGTGACGGTGAACGGCCGGGCCCATGTGCGCGCTTGCGTCACGCCAGTGGCGGAAAACATGCGAGTGGTGACAGAGAAATCGCAGCAGCCATGGCCGGATGTTGACGGGGACGAGCCGGCAGCGAGCAAGCGTGATGTGACTGCGGAGGTGGCAGTAGTAGGTGCAGGCCCGGCCGGGCTGGAGGCGGCGCTGGCCGCGGCGGAAGCGGGAGTTCAAGTCATTCTGCTGGACAGTGCGCCGCAAGTGGGTGGACAGTATTTCAAACGACCATCACGCGCCACTGAAAGCATCCGGCGGAATGAAGTGTTTACCCCATTATTCCGTCGTTTGCAACAGGCCGCGGCGCTGCGCGTTTTGACAGATACGCTGGTTTGGGGTGCGTTTCCTGATGAAGATGGCTGGCTGCTGACGCTGCATGGACCGGAAGCTCCGGTGCGGCTGCACGCCCGCACGCTGATTCTGGCCCCAGGCGCTTATGATCGCCCCATCGCCTTTCCGGGCTGGACGCTGCCGGGGGTGATGACGGCGGGGGGAGTGCAAACGTTGTTGAAATCCCAAGGCATCTTGCCGGGACAACGGTTTGTGCTGGCAGGCGCGGGGCCGCTGCAATGGGTGTTGGCCGCCCATTTGGTGGAGGCGGGTGCAGAGGTTCTGGCGGTGTTGGAGGCTACGCCGCTGGCCCGATTGCTGCGGCTGCGTCATTTGCCCGCATTGTGGGGGCAGGCGGAAAGGTTGCAAGAGGTCTGGCGGGCCTGGCGCACGCTGCGTTGGGCCCGAGTTCCGATGCGGCTCGGCTGGGGCGTCATCCGTGCACAAGGCGGCGACGAGGTGGAGGCTGTGACCATCGCCCCGTTGGATGACCAATGGCGACCGCAACCGCTCCGGGCTGAAACTCTCATCGCCGATACATTGGTGATTGGTTACGGTTTCCTGTCATCCACCCAGCTCACACGCCTGCTGGGCTGTATACATGATTATGAACCGCGCCAGGGCGGTTGGATTCCACGTCGCGATGCGTGGATGCAAACCAGTTTGCCCGGCGTCTTTGCCGTGGGTGATGGCGCAGGCGTGGGCGGAGCGCTGCTGGCCCGACTGGAAGGCCGTATCGCTGGCCTACGAGCCGCTCATGATGTGGGACGTGTGGACGCGAACGCGCTGACCGCATCCACGCGCAATCTATGGGGACCCTTGCGGCGGGAGCAGCGCTTTGCAACGCTGCTAGGCGAGCTGTTCACACCCGAACCTGGCATCTACACCCTGGCCAGCGATGATACTCTTATTTGTCGTTGTGAGGAAGTGCGGCTGCGCGACATTCGTAAAGCGAGGGCCGCTGGCGCAAAGACTCTAAACGAAATCAAAGGCTTGACCAGAGCGGGCATGGGCCGCTGCCAGGGGCGCATTTGCGGGCCGCTGGCGGCGCAGGCGCTGACCGAGAATACATCGCCAGATCGTAATCAATCGGTACAGGAACTAGGCATGCTGTCCGTGCGCCCTCCCATCTTTCCGCTCACCGTGGCGGAACTGGCGCAAGCGTCCCCGCAAAATAAGATTAATTCCAACAGTAATCCTGAAATGACCCACCTAAAGCACACCCCTCACTCACCATGAAAACCATCACAAAAATCAATCTACAGGACCTTTCATTTCATATCAGCCGCCAGCACCATGCCATGGCCGGAGCCACCATTGCTGCATCCGCTGCGTTGGCGTGCAGCCTGGGGCTTGCATGCGTGCGTATCAACATCGAGAGCCAGAGCGCGCCAGCAAACAGGGCGCTGGCGCAAGATACAGCGGCCCGACTAGACGCCATCCGCCTGGCGCTGTTACACCTGGCCGATGAGGATGGCGCCGCCATCGCCGTTTTCGCCGCCCTGCGCGACGCTGGTCACGAACTGCATGGTCAGGCCCAGCTCTGCCAACTGCCAGTGGACATGGCCAGCCTGGGCATCGAGGCGGGCATCCTCCTGCAACAGGCCCGCCCCCTGCTTAACAGCCATCAGGATGATCTAGAAATGAGCATCCGGCTATTGGATGGCGCAGTGCAGGCTGCTATTTTGCTACTGGATTCAAACCTGCGCATCTGGCCCGATTCTAAGCTATTGGAACAGTTCGAGCCGATTCTTGCCCAACTCTTAGCCGCAATCAGTAGCTTCCATCCGGTGCAACGCGTGCGTTTGTCTGCGTGATGCGCATCATGGCTGCTGCAATAATCATAGAATCGAGGGGGTGATAGCCATGGTGAAACGAGCGCCCCCCTCGGAAGCGGCCATAAGTCGACGCAAAAAGATACCGTCGAAATAGACGCTATCGCCCCTGCCAAGTTGGTGGACGTTTTCCCCCAGCTTGATTTCCAACTGTCCCGTTACCACATAAATGCAGACTTCCGATGCGCTGGGCGAAAGCGCTGCCGCCAAGTCCCCGTCCTCTTGCGTCAGCGTCACCATAAATACATCCATTGGCTGCTTTAGATCCGAGGTGAGCACTTCTAGGGTGACATCAGAATCAGGTAGCAGCAGTTTCAAACGGCGATCGCGTCGCACAACTGGTGACTTGGCATCCGCTTCCACCAGATAATCGGAATCAGTCAGCGGTTCTCCCAATTCTTTGCTGATAATCTGTAATGATTCGATAGAAGGAATTGCTTGGCCATTTTCGATTTGACTGAGAAAGCCGGGCGTTAGCCCCACCCTCGCCGCCAACTCTCGTTGGCTCAGGTTCAGATCCTTACGTCGTTGCTTGATACGTTGACTCAACTGCATGACGGACATGTTGTAGGCAAGAAGATATCGATGAAAAATGGAATGAGTCGGTCTTGGACATCTGATATAAATAGAATCAAATGGCATGAACGCTCCACTGTAAATACCAAACGCCTTTTGGAGGACGGTTGTTAATTATCGTAACACACAACAAAGCCAAACCACGAAAAATTTTTAGCGCCGGATCGGTCGATAGGCTGTTTTTGGGCGATATATTACAAATACTTGACACGATTCCCGGCGTATGCTATCATAGGCGTAAAGTAACCACTCCTACTCTTGTGCACCTCGTCAAAGACGCCGCCAACGAACCATCCCTAAAGAATGCGACCTTCGTAGGGCGTAATGCTCAAGAAAAAGCATGAGATCGTGAAAAACCACCAGGCCAGTCAACTAAGTCGTCGTATTCAGGAACGACGAATGCAAATGGGACTGAGTTTGCGCGAGCTGGCGGCGCGGGCTGGGGTTACGGCCAGTTTTTTGAGCCAGGTGGAACGGGGTCAGAGTAATCCATCACTGAAAACTTTACAAGCCATCGCCAGGACGCTGAACGTTCCCATCTTCTACTTGCTGGTGGATGATAGCTCGGAAAATCATCATCTGGTGCGGCGAGGCGAGGGGACGCGTTCCGCCTTTGCAACCCCCAACGTTAGTCTAGAAGTGTTTTCACCAAGTCCTGAAGCGCAACGCAAAATGCTGGCCTTTGTGGCGCGATTTCAGCCGGGATATAGCGAAGAGACGGTGCCATCGCAGCAGCCCACCGAAGAGTGCATCATTGTGCTTTCGGGCGCTCTGCTCATCGATCTGAAGGATGGTAGTCATATACTCCAAACAGGAGACAGCATCACTTTCGACGGCATGAACATCCGGCGGTTAACCGCCCTGAATCATGAAGAAGTCGTTTATCTTTCCTTCAGCACGCCCCCCTACGTGTAACAGGATATCGGCGTCCACTCGCAGTGCGTCCGGTTGGCCAGCAGATTGATTCCCTTTTCATACACAACCATCTCCCCAGATAAAGGAGGCTATTTATGGCGCAACGCATGGCCCTTTATATGCAGGATAAGCATCCCGTCCGCTATGAAATTGAGATGGTGAAATATGCGGAGGAAAAGGGATTTTCGGAGATTTGGCAGGCTGACACGCGTTTGGCCCGAGACGCTGTAGTGATGATGAGCGCCTTTCTCACCGAGACGCAACGCTTGCGCATCGGCTCGGGTGTGTTGCCCATCTGGACGCGCAACGCCGCGGTCATTGCCGCCACCTGGAGCACCATGTGGGAACTGGCAGGCCAAGCGCCTGATGGCCGGAGTCGAGTGATGCTGGGCCTGGGAGCTTGGTGGGAGCCCATTTCCTCCCGAGTAGGAGTCCATCGCCACAAGCCGCTCAAAGCCATGCGTGAATACGTCGAAGCCATCCGCCTGTTGTTCACCATGGAAGAAGTCACATATCACGGCGAATTCGTCCATTTGGATCAAGTCAAACTGGATGTGGCTTTTGGCGACGTCCCTTTTCGAGACATCCCTATCTACATCGGTGCCACAGGACCTAAAATGCTGGAGCTCGCGGGTGAGATTTGCGATGGCGTCGTCCTGAACTACGTAGTTTCGACAGACTACATTCGTCGGGCTGTGGAGAGGGTGCGCATCGGCGCTGAACGAGCAGGAAAAACGCTGGACGACGTGGATCGGCCCGAGCTTCTGGTCTGTTGTCTTTCAGATGATGATCCCGATGCAGCCATGATGGAGGGAAAGACTCTGGTCGCCTATTACTTGGGTACCGAACCGCACATTATGAAAGCCAGCAATGTAGATGAAGATCTGATTCGCCGGGTGCAGGAATTCGTAGGATGGCCCGCCACTGAAGAGGACTATCGCCGGGCGGCTGCACTGATCCCCGATGATGTGGTGCGAAATTTGATGGCGGCGGGGACCACTCGCCAATGCCAGGACAAGGTCGCAGAATATATTGACGCTGGCGTCACCTGCCCCATTCTCTATCCCATGATGGACGACATCAAGCCGGTTATCGACGCCTTTTCCAACTGGACGCCCTGAGCGCTTCCTGTCATGTCCCCATACAAAACCGTTTTCACGACCGAGCGAGGACTTCGCCACCAGGAGGCCGCTTTGCAGGCAGCGCCCGATATCCTTGATATCGTTATGCTGCGCCAACCTGACAGAGAAACGCTAAAAAAGGCGTTGGCTGATGCAGATTACCTCATCTCCGAGCGGGTGGGCGTCATTGACGCGGATATCCTGCGCGCCGCTTCCCGGCTGAAGCTGATTTTGCGTCTGGGATCACTCACTCACGATATCGATACAGCAGCGGCCAGAGAAGCGGATGTCGTTGTCTGCCGTTGGCCCGTCATCACCGTCATCCGCGTGGCCGAACATTTGATGCTGCAAATGCTGGCTCTGAGCAAAAAACTACGAGAGTCAGAGGCCATCGCCCTGGCAGCCAGCGACCAGTGGGGCGAAAGTCGACGCACCGACGAGGACACCTTTGCCTATAACTGGTCGGGCCGGGAGAATGTGGAAGGATTGTGGGGCAAGACCATCGGTATCATCGGTTTTGGCGAAATCGGTGCAGAACTGGCTCGGCGGTTGCAGGGCTGGGATGTGCGTATCCTTTACCACAAGCGCCGTCCTCTACCTGTCTGCGTGGAAGAGACGCTGCAGATTCGGTATGTTGATGAAGAAACGCTTTTTGCAGAAAGCGATTATATGGTTGTTTTGCTGCCTTATTTTGCGGAAACGGATATGAAAATCGGAGAGAGCGCTTTGGCGAGGATGAAGTCCGGAGCCTATCTCGTGGGCTGCGGCAGCGGCAGCGTCATCGATGAGGCTGCCCTGGCCCGAGCTGTGATCTCCGGGCATCTCGCAGGCGCAGCCCTGGACACCTTCGAATGGGAACCCATTTGTGCTCACAATCCCCTCATCGCTGCGGCCAAACGGGGTCATAACGTGCTGCTGACGCCTCATATTGCCGCAGGCGGCGCCGCGGCGGCAGCAATAGCCCGCCGTCAGGATTACACCAACATTCTCAATCACATTGCAGGCCAGCCTCTGCGCTACCGCATCGTTTGACCCGCAGGAAACTGCCATGTCCACAATTCTTATTCAAAACGGCGCCATTGTCACCCTTGATGACGACCAACGTCTACTCATGCCGGGCTATCTTTTCATCGAAGGCGATCGCATCGTCGATTTGGGCAAGGGCGAGCCCTCAGCCGCCCTGCGCCGGGCGGATACCGTTATCGACGCGAGACTGATGGCGGTGATGCCGGGCATGGTCAACGCCCACACCCATCTTTTCCAGACCTTCATCCGCGGTTTGGCCGATGATAAACCGCTGTTGGATTGGCTGAAAGCCGCCATTTGGCCCGTGGCCCAGGCCATGACCGCCACAGACGCGTATGTGGCAGCTCAACTGGGACTCATCGAAAACGTGCGCGGCGGGGCCACTACCGTCATTGATCACCAATACGTGCATATGGACCCGGCCATTGATGACGCCGTGTGCCGTGCGGCTGAGGAAACGGGCGTGCGCTTCATGCTGGCCCGGGGATGGGCTGATCAAAATTATCATCCAGCGTTCATGGAAACGCCTGAGCGTATCGTAGCCGAGACCACGCGTTTGCATAACGCATGGCAGGGCGCAGGAGATGGTCGGATTCAGGTGGAATTTGCGCCACTGATCCCCTGGGGATGCAGCGACGCCACCATGCTGCGCATCCACGAAATCTCACAAAGCTGGGACGCTGGCGTGCACATTCATGTAGCCGAAACACAAGCCGAGGTGGCCATGAATCTGGAAAGCCGCGGCAACCGTCATATCGAATGGCTGGATGCGTTGGGCGTCTTGGGACCTGGCTATCAGCTCGTGCACAGCGTGTGGTTGGAAGACCGCGAGCTAGATTTAATTGCCCAAAGCGAAGCCACGGTGGTGCATTGTCCGGTGAGCAACATGTACCTTGCCTCGGGCGTCGCCCGCATACCCGAGATGCGCAAGAGGGGCATTCCTGTGGCTTTGGCCACCGATGGCCCCGGCAGCAACAACAATCAGGACATGATGGAAACCCTGAAGGTGACAGCGTTGCTGCACAAGGTGAATACGCTGGACGCCATGGCGATGCAGCCTGAAGATGTGTTATGGATGGCCTGCCGCGGCGGCGCCATCGCCTATGGTCAACCCCAGCAGATCGGCTCGCTGGAGCCTGGCAAAAAAGCCGACATAACGCTAGTTGACTTGGATACCCCCCTGGCCATGCCGGTGCATCGCATCCCCTCCGCCTTGGTCTACAATGCCGGCACCCGAGATGTCGATACGGTTATCGTGGACGGTCGTATTCTG
>JALSPL010000046.1 GCA_026985975.1 Anaerolineae bacterium
GGGCCTTCTCTTCCGGAGCATTGTCAATCTGATCAAACGCCGAAAAATCCGCCCATCCCTTCAGGCTCAACGCCTTGGTGATGGCCGCGGTCAGCGTCGTCTTGCCATGATCGATGTGTCCGATGGTTCCCACGTTCACGTGGGGCTTCTTGCGCTCGTAATGCTGCTTTGCCATGAGTTTTGTTTCTCCTTGCTATAAAAACGGAGCAGGGGTGCTATTTGGGTTGTTGAATAATGATTTATCGAGAAATTCGGAGCATAAAAGAGGAGCACGAAACCAATTTCCTCCTGGTTTCGCGATCCTCATCAATACCAGGTCTGCAATTCCTCGGGCGGTGTTGCTGCCAGAGGCCTGCGGGGTGTAGGGGGTTCAGAAAAGAGCCCACCCGCAAACTTTGCTATTTTATCAAAATCGAAGGGATTTGCCAAATATCCGACAGGAAATGAGGGGAGGAGCGGACGTTGTATTTCCTCTCCCTGTCAGATTTTGAGGATAGATTTGGTAACGCTTTCGGGAACCGGCGCGTAGTGATCGAATTCCATGCTAAAGGTGCCGCGCCCCTGAGTGACGGAGCGAAGGCGGGTGGCGTAACCGAACATCTCGGCCAGGGGCACCTGCGCCCTCACCGACTGCATCCCGTGAGAATGCGGCTCCAGGCCCTCGATCTGCCCGCGGCGGCTGTTGATATCGCCGATGACGTCGCCCAGGAACTCTTCGGGCGTCAACACTTCGACTTTCATCACCGGCTCCAGCAGGATGGGCCGGGCCTTGGGAATACCTTCGCGCACGGCCAACGAACCGGCGATGCGGAAAGCCATCTCCGAGGAGTCCACTTCGTGGTAGGAGCCGTCGTACAGGGTGGCTTTCACATCTACGATGGGATAACCGGCAATGACGCCGCCTTCCAACGCATCTCGGATGCCTTCCTGCACCGGACGGATGTATTCCCGGGGAATCACGCCGCCCACGGTGGCGTCTTCGAACACATAACCGCTGCCCGGGTCCAGGGGCTCGAACCGCACCTTGACATGCCCAAACTGACCGCGGCCGCCGCTCTGACGCACGAAACGGCCCTCGGCCTGCACGGGCCGGGTGATGGTCTCGCGATAGGCCACCTGCGGACGCCCGACATTGGCGTGCACCTTGAACTCGCGAATCATGCGATCCACCAACACTTCCAGATGCAGCTCGCCCATGCCCGAGATGATGGTCTGCCCTGTTTGCTCATCCACCCGCACCCGGAAGGTGGGGTCTTCATCGGCCAATCGCCGCAGCGCTTCGGCCAGCTTGTCCTGATCCGCCTTGGATTTAGGCTCGATGGCCACGCTGATGACCGGTTCGGGGAAGGTGATGGACTCCAACACGATGGGATTGTCCGGATCGCTGAGAGTTTCGCCGGTAAAGGATTGTTTGAGGCCGATGATGGCGGCGATGTCGCCGGTGCCGATCTCTTTTACTTCTTCGCGCTTTTCAGCGTAGATGCGCATGAGACGCCCGATGCGCTCGCGCTTGCCTTTGGTGACGTTCAGCAGCGTCTTGCCGCTCTGCACAATGCCGGAATAAACCCGGATGTAGGCCAGCCGTCCCACGTAGGGATCGGTGACGATCTTGAAGACCAACGCGGTGGTGGGCTCATCGAAAGAAGCGCTGCGGGTGACGATCTCATCGGTGCGAGGATCGATGCCGGAGATGGCCGGACGATCCAGCGGCGAAGGCAGATAGTTGATCACCGCATCCAGCAGCGGCTGCACGCCCTTGTTTTTGAGGGCCGTGCCCGCCAGCACCGGCACCAGCTCATTGCGAAGCACTGCGCCGCGCAGGGCCTGGCGCAGCTCGTCGGCGCTGATGCTTTCGCCCTCCAGATACTTGATGGTCAGATCATCATCGGTCTCGGCGATAGCCTCCAGCAGATGCTCATGGCCCATTTCGGCCTCATCCCGCAGATCTTCGGGGATTTCGATCTGCTCGGGCTTGGCGCCCAGCTCATCGGTGTAAACCCAGGCGGTCATCTCGATGAGATCGACAACGCCCTGAAAATCCGATTCGGCGCCGATGGGCAACTGGACGGGCAGCGGTTTGGCTCCCAGCCGATCACGGATCATCTGCACCGTGCGATCGAAATCGGCGCCGGTGCGATCCATCTTGTTTACGAAACAGATGCGGGGCACGCTGTAGCGATCAGCCTGACGCCACACTGTCTCCGATTGCGGCTCTACGCCCGCCACCGCGTCGAAAACCACCACGCCGCCATCCAGCACGCGCAGGCTGCGCTGCACTTCGGCGGTGAAGTCGATATGGCCCGGCGTATCGATAAGGTTGATCTGATAGCCTTTCCAATCGGCGGTGATGGCCGCAGACTGGATGGTGATGCCGCGCTCGCGCTCCTGCTCCATAAAATCGGTGACAGTGGTGCCTTCGTCCACGTTGCCGAGACGATAGGTTTTGCCAGCGTAATAGAGCACGCGCTCGGTGGTCGTTGTTTTTCCGGCATCGATATGGGCAATGATGCCGATATTGCGGATTTTTTCCAGGTTACGATTAACAGTCATAATTCATTCACAAAGGTGCGACGCACCTTTTCTTCCGCCGCTGGGCGCCAGAAGAAAGCGTCGCTGAAAAACAGGGTGGAGCGTAAGAAAACGCCTGCTCCAGGTGCGTTGCACCTCGGCTGCTTGCTTACCAGCGATAATGAGCAAAAGCCCGATTGGCTTCCGCCATCTTGTGGGTCTCGTCCCGCTTGCGGATGGTGGCGCCCTGGTTGTTGGCGGCGTCCATCAGCTCGGCGGCCAGTTTCTCGGCCATGGACTTGCCATTGCGCTTGCGGGCGAAGGTAATGAGCCAGCGCTGAGCCAACGCTTCGCGACGACCGGCGCGCACTTCCACCGGAACCTGATAGGTGGCGCCGCCCACGCGGCGGGGTTTGACTTCGATCTGGGGCATGGCGTTGGCCATGGCCTGCTCGAAGACTTCCACCGGGTCCTTCTTGGAGCGCTTTTCGATCAGATCGAAAGCTTCATACATCACGCGCTGGGCCGTGCTTTTCTTGCCGCCGCGCATGAGGCGGTTGATGAAACGGGCGATGGTCTTGTTGTTATACTTGGGGTCGGGAGTCACTTCCCGACGCTCCGGACGGTAACGACGAGGCATAATCGTCTCCTGAGGGAAGATGTGCGACGCACCTGTTGAGGGCGTCAGAGCTATTTCAAAAACGTATCCAGACAACTGCGGGCCTGGCATTGCGGAAATCGCCGAAGGTGCGTCGCACTTTCGCACGATCCCCAGACACACTGCAAGATGCGGGCTGGAAGGCACGTTCGGCGCTCTTTCGAGCTTTAACCCAGAGGTGCCCTGCAACCTGCATCTCGCAAAATTTCGGTTTCATGGCAGCCTGCGCATGAGGCTCGAAAGCCCGACGCAAGCTTTTGATAATCGGCCGCAGCCGAAGAAAAATGCTTTTGCTATTCGACTTACTTCTTGCCGCGCTTGGCGCCGTATTTGCTACGGCTGCGCTGGCGCCCCTGCACGCCCGAGGCGTCGAGCGCGCCGCGCACGATGTGATAACGCACGCCGGGCAAATCGCGTACGCGACCGCCGCGCACCAGCACTACCGAGTGCTCCTGAAGATTGTGTCCTTCGCCAGGAATGTAGGCTGTCACCTCGATGCCGTTGGTGAGACGCACACGGGCGATCTTGCGCATGGCGGAATTGGGTTTCTTGGGCGTGGTGGTGCGAACCACGGTGCAAACGCCGCGGCGGAAAGGATTGCCCTTGGGCATTCGCTTGCTTTTGCCGGTGAGCGCATTGTGGCTATACAGCAGAGCGGGCGCTTTCTTCTTTTTCTTGATGGGCTTGCGCCCTTTTCGCACGAGCTGATTGATGGTGGGCAACGTCTTACTCCTGACTTCTGTGGATTAGAATATAGAAATTTGATGCCGAAGTCGGCTGAATCGTTTCGATGATGAGGCTAACTAAGCCCAATAGCACACATAAGCCGGGCCAAGCGGCCCGACCAGCGACTAGTTATCATACACGAAAGTGCTAAAACGGTCAAATCTGACAGGGCTGTTTTTCATGATCCCCGGCGTTTTGTCAAAGCCCGCCAGGGGTGGCCCGACGGGCTTTGTTTGGTCATTCGCTTGCAGATTTACTCGTTCAGAAGATCGTCCAGATCGCCTTCCAGGCTCATGCCGCTTTCTCCGGACAGCAGATCGTCGAGCTCGACGCTGGCGGCGTCGATGCCCACAGGCATGCCCAGTTCATCCAGATCCGCCATCGCCTCGGGGCTCAACTCCTCCCCGATGAGAGCGTCCAGCGTTTCGATCTCTTCCTGCGTCTCGCGCTCGGCCTCTTCTTCGATGGCTTTGCGGCGGGCGGCCGCTTCCATGCGAGCCTTGAAGCCTGTGCCAACCGGAATCAGCTTGCCGATGATGACGTTTTCTTTGAGGCCGCGCAGATGATCCACGGCGCCGCGCACGGCAGCGTCGGTCAGCACCCGGGTGGTCTCCTGGAAGGAGGCCGCGGCCAGGAAACTCTCGGTGTTCAGCGATGCCTTGGTGATGCCCATCAGCGTGTATTCATAACCGGCAGGTTGGCCGCCCTGGGCCAGGATGGCGTCATTCACGCGACGCAGCATGAAGTGATCCACCACCTCGCCCGGCAAATACTCGCTATCGCCCGAATCGGTGATGATCACGCGGCGCAGCATCTGCCGCAGCACGATCTCGATGTATTTATCGTGGATGCCCACGCCCTGAGAGCGGTACACCTTCTGGACTTCGTTCATGATGTACATGGCCGTGGCCTCGCGTCCCTGGATGCGCAGCACCTCCTTGGGATTCTTGGCGCCCTCAGTCAACTGCTGACCGGCCTGCACATGCTGCCCCTTCTCCACCCGCAAACGGGCGGTGGGCGAAATGGGCTGGGTCCAGGTTTCGGCGTCCTCGCGGCGGATGTAGAGTGTGCCGTCTTCGAGATAAGCCTCACCCTCTTCTCCGGCCAAAAGCTCTTCGTTCTCGGCGTTGCGGGCCACAACCGTATCGGCCTGCACCCGGTCGCCGTCGGAGATCAGCAGTTCATAACCTTCGGGAATTTCGACCACGTGGCGGATGAGCTGGGTGGAGGTGACGGAAACATAGCGCTGTTCTTCATCCCAATAGACGTCGAACACGCCGTCGATTTCGGAGATGACGGCTTCGCCGCGGGGGTTGCGGGCCTCGAAAAGCTCCTCGACGCGGGGCAGACCCTGGGTGATGTCGCCGCCAGCAGCCACGCCGCCGGTGTGGAAAGTGCGCAGGGTGAGCTGGGTGCCGGGCTCGCCGATGGATTGAGCGGAGATGATGCCAACAGCCTCGCCCAGCTCCACCACGCCGCCGCGGGCCAGGTCTTCGCCGTAGCAATGGCGGCAGATGCCGAATTCGGTTTCGCAGGTGAAGGGCGAGCGCACGTAAATTTTGTCGATGTCTGAATTGGCGATGGCCTGAGCGGCCTCCAGGTCCAGCACCTCGCCCTTGGAGCCGAGCACCGCGCCCGTCTCCGGATCGATCACATCCTCCAGCAGCGAGCGGCCTTTGACGCGCTCGCCAAAAGGCACGCCCGCCTCCAGTGCGTCGGCGCGGGTCAGCCAGATGCCGTTCTCTGTGCCGCAGTCCTCTTCGGTGATGATCACATCCTGGGCCACGTCCACCAGTCGCCGGGTGAGATAACCGGCGTCGGCGGTGCGCAGGGCGGTGTCGGCCAGGCCCTTGCGGGAGCCGTGGGTGGAGAGGAAGTACTCCAGGGCGGTGAGCCCCTCGCGGAAGTTGGAGCGAATGGGCAACGGAATAATCCGGCCGGAGGGATCGGCCATGAGACCGCGCATGCCCGCCAACTGGCGAATGGGCTGCACGCCGCCCTTGGTGGCGCCGGAGTGAGACATGGCGCCCAACCCTTCGCGGGGATCCAACAGCCGCTGCACTTCTTTCGTCAGCTCGTCGGTGGCGTGAGTCCACAGCTCGACCACCTTGTTATAGCGCTCGTCCTCGGTGATAAGACCGCGGCGGTACTGGCGCTCCACTTTGTCGGCTTCTTCCGCGGTGCGCTCCACGATCTCAGTCTTGTTGGGCGGCACATGGATGTCGGAAATGGCGATGGTCATACCGGAACGGGTGGCGAAGTAGAAGCCGATATTCTTGATGGCGTCCACCACATCGGGCGTGCCTTCCGGCCCCAGACGCTGATAGACGGTAGCCACAAAGTCGTTGAGGATTTTCTTATCCAGCAACTTGTTGATGAAGCGCACCTTGGGAGGCAGATAATAATTGAAGATCACCCGGCCCACGGTGGTGTCGATCATGCCGGTGGGCGTCTCCTCGTCGGGCAAAATAGCTTCCTTCTTAAAGGCGTCCATGATGTCCCGGAAGGCGGCGGGCCCGATGCCGGGCAAATCGATGACGCCTTTGCGGCCATGCTCCTGATACAGGCTGATGATCTGCCCTGCATTCTCGACGCCAGCCTCATGCAAAGCCGTGATGACGCGTTCGGGCAGCGCCATCTCGGCCACTGCCAGATCATCCAGCCAGCTCTGATAGTAGAACTTGATGGGCGTGCGCAGCTCTACAACGCCCAGATCATAGGCCAGCATCACGTCCTCATAATCGCCGAAGACTTTGCCCTTGGCTTTGGCGTCCTGATCTTCCACGGTCAGATAGTAGCAGCCCATGACCATGTCTTTGGAAGGGCCCACAATGGGCTCGCCCGAAGCGGGCTTGAGCAGGTTGTTGGTGGAAAGCATGTATTTGCGCGCCTCTTTGACAGCCTGTTCCGAAAGCGGCACGTGCACCGCCATCTGGTCGCCGTCGAAGTCGGCGTTGAAAGCCGAACAGGCCAGCGGGTGCAACTGAATGGCGTTATCCTCGATGAGGATGGGCTCGAAGGCCTGGATGGAGAGGCGATGCAGGGTGGGCGCCCGATTCAACAGCACCGGGCGGGTCTTGATCACCTCTTCCAACACATCCCACACGGCAGGATCCAGCCGGTCCACGGTGCGCTTGGCGCTTTTGATGTTGTGAGCGTAATTGTGCTCCACCAGTTTTTGCATGACAAAGGGCTTGAACAGCTCCAGGGCCATCTTCTTGGGCAGCCCGCACTGATGCAGCTTGAGGGTGGGACCGACGACGATGACGGAGCGTCCCGAGTAATCCACGCGCTTACCCAGCAGATTGCGGCGGAAACGGCCCTGCTTGCCCTTGAGCAGATCGCTCAGGGATTTGAGTTTGCGTTTGCCGCTGCGGCTGACTGCGTGACCGCGGCGCCCGTTATCCACCAGGCTGTCCACAGCCTCCTGCAACATACGTTTTTCGTTGCGCACGATGACGCTGGGAGCGCCCAGTTCCAGCAGGCGCTTGAGGCGGTTGTTGCGGTTGATGACCCGACGATAGAGATCGTTCAGGTCGCTGGTGGCGAAACGTCCGCCGTCCAACTGCACCATGGGGCGCAGGTCGGGCGGGATCACCGGCAGGACGGTGAGGATCATCCATTCGGGCTTGTTGCCGCTCTTGCGGAAGGCCTCGACCACGCGCAAGCGCTTGGCGGCCTTGCGCTGACGCTGCTTGGAACGGGTGGTGCGGATTTCATTCCGCAGCTCCACCGCCATTTTGTCCAGATCCAGCTTCTTGACCAGTTCGTAGATGGCTTCGGCGCCCATGCCCGCCTTGAAGATGTTGCCCCAGCGATCTTCGAAATCGCGAAACTCGCTTTCCATGAGCAATTCGCCCTCGCGCAGGCTCTTCAGCTCCTGAATTTGATCCTCCATGTGCTGGCGGATGGTCTCTTTGCGGGCTTCGATGTTCTCATAAAAACGGGAAAGCAGCTCTTCGGCCTGACGGGAGTGCTCCTCGCGCTTGCCGTTGGCCACGCGATTGGCTGCATCCACAGCCCGATCGCGCTCATCCTGCAGCACGCTCAGGCGTTCGCGCAGGGCGTTGTTCAACACGTCCTGATGACTGGACACGAGTTTTTCACCGGCGGGGATCAGCGGCTCGTCGCTCCAGGGCAGCATGATGGGCTCGGCCAGCTTCTTGCCCCGATTTTCCTGAATGTAGGCTTGCAGCTTGCGGCCCACCTCGCTGACTTCGGCGGCTTTGGTTTCCAGCTCTTCTTCGGCCCGGGCGATGGCCTCGGCCTCTTCTTCCGTCACCGCGGCGATGGCCTCATCGCGGGCGTTCTCCACCGCCTCGATCTGAGAGCTGGCGTCCGCCTCCACCCGGGCGAAACGGGCGTTCATCTCCCGATCCAGCCGCTGCAGGGTGCGGGCGCGGTGATCTTCATCCACCTTGGTGATGATATATTTGGCGAAATAGAGCACCCGTTCGAGGTTGCGGGGCGAAATATCCAGCAGCAGCCCCAGACGGCTGGGGACGCCTTTCACATACCAGATGTGGCTGACGGGCGTGGTGAGTTGAATATGCCCCATGCGTTCGCGGCGCACCCGGGCGGGCGCCACCTCGACGCCGCATTTCTCGCAGACGATGCCTTTGTGGCGAATACGCTTGTATTTGCCGCAATAGCACTCGTAATCTTTGGTGGGGCCAAAGATGCGCTCGCAGAACAGGCCGTCGCGTTCGGGGCGCAGGGTGCGATAATTGATGGTTTCAGGTTTCAGAACTTCGCCATAAGACCACTCTAGGATCTTCTCTGGCGAAGCCAGGCTAATGCGAATGGCATCAAAATTATTGACTTCCAAGGTAAAAACCTCCCGTGGTGAGGAAGTGGGAATTTCAAATCAAAAATGAGGGCTGAGAGCGGGAATGGCGACCGGGCAAGACGCTTGCCTCCCGGCCCGATTCTGTTCATGTTCCCGCCATCTACCGTCGGCGCCCGGTCATAGAGCCGGGCAGCTTCAGGCTGAAGCCCAGACTGGGCAATTCGGAGGCGTCTTCTTTGGAAAGCTGGATGCTTTCTTCATTTTCATTGAAGACCTCGACATCCAGGGCCAACGACTGCAATTCCTTGACCAGCACCTTGAAGGATTCGGGCACGCCAGGCGGCTGGATGGCCTCGCCCTTGACGATGGATTCATAGGTGCGCACGCGTCCGATGACGTCATCGGATTTGACGGTGAGGATTTCCTGCAGCATGTAGGCGACGCCGTAGGCTTCCAGGGCCCACACTTCCATCTCGCCAAAACGCTGACCGCCGAATTGCGCCTTGCCGCCCAGAGGCTGCTGGGTGACCAGACTATACGGCCCGATGGAACGGGCGTGCACCTTGTCTTCGACCAGATGGTGCAGTTTGAGCATGTAGATGGTGCCCACGGTCACGTGCTGTTCGAAGGGCTCGCCGGTGCGCCCATCAAACACTTTCATTTTGCCGTTGATGGGCGTGGGCCAGCCGATCTCCTTGGACAACGCTTCGGCCGCGTCTCGCAGCTCCTGACCGGAAATATCTGACGCTTCAACGCCGTAGTGTTTCATCCATTCACTCAAGGCTACATCGATGACCGCGTCATCCGCCGCGTCTTTCTCTTTCATGCTGCGAGGATCATCCTGATAAACCATGAGGAAATCAGGATCATAGCCGCGTTCCAGCAGCCAATGGCGCACCACCATGCGGCGGGCGTAGATGACCTCGCGAAAAACCCGCTCGAAATCCACGTCATCATCGGCCAGGTAGACTTCTTCGATGTAGGCGATGCGCAGATCATCGTCATCCTCGAATTCACCCGCATCCTCGCCCAGTTCGCTAGCCCAGGCGAACGCGGCTTCGGTGACGTCGCGCCAGGCTTTGTCGATGAGCCAGGCCCGGGCCAGCTCCGCTTCGATCTGCCATTCGGTGGCGCCGTCGAAGACCGTGGTCTCCACCTTGAAGCCCAGTTTGTCCGCGGCCCAGCCCAGATGCGTTTCCAGCACCTGGCCGATGTTCATGCGGGCGGGCACGCCCAGGGGGTTGAGAAGAATATCCACGGGCGTGCCGTCGGGCAGGAAGGGCATGTCAGCGTCGGAGACGATGCGGGAGACCACGCCTTTGTTGCCGTGTCGGCCCGCCATCTTGTCGCCCACGGTCAGGCGGCGGCGCTGGGCGATACTGACGCGCACCATGCTTTCGACGCCGGCGGGCAAGTCGCGATTATCGTCGCGGGTGAAGACCTTGATGTCCACCACTTTGCCGCGCTCGCCATGGGGCAGTCGCAGAGAGGAGTCTTTGACCTCACGGGCTTTTTCGCCAAAGATGGCCCGCAGCAATTTCTCCTCCGGCGTCAGTTCCGTCTCGCCCTTGGGAGAGATCTTGCCCACCAGAATGTCGCCGGGTTTGACTTCGGCGCCGATGCGGATGATGCCGTGTTCATCCAGATTCTTCAGGGCGTCCTCGCCCACGTTGGGGATATCGCGGGTGATTTCTTCCGGGCCCAGTTTGGTGTCCCGGGCTTCGGCTTCATATTTTTCGATGTGAATGGAGCTGTATGCGTCCTCACGGATCAGGCGCTCGGAGATAAGGATGGCGTCCTCATAATTGCCGCCGTCCCAGGCCAAAAAGGCCACGGTCACGTTGCGGCCCAGGGCTAGTTCGCCATCTTCGGTGGAAGTGGAGTCAGCCAGCACCTGGCCCGCCTGCACTTCATCGCCCTTGTAAACCACCGGCCGATGATTGATGCAGGTGGACTGGTTGGAACGGGCGTATTTGAGCATCTCATAGGTGCGCAGCTCGCCGCTCTCCTCCTGAACCACGATGTGATCGCCGGTAACGCTGACGACTTTGCCGGGCACTCGGGCCAACAGCACATGCCCGGAATCCACCGCAGCCGGAAACTCCATGCCGGTGCCCACCACGGGCGACTGCGGAACCATCAACGGCACGGCCTGACGCTGCATATTGGAGCCCATGAGCGCACGGTTGGCGTCATCGTGCTCCAGGAAGGGGATGAGAGCGGTGGAGACGGAAACAATCTGATGGGCGGAAACATCCATATATTGCACGTTGCGGGGATCTTCCATCATGAAATTCTGATGCTGCCGCACCGATATGCGCTTGCGAATAAAACGCCCGTCTTCATCCAGAGGCGTGGAGGCCTGGGCGATGGTGTAGGGATCTTCCTCATCCGCGCTCATGTAGGTGATCTCGGTGGTGGCCACTGGTTGAATGAGCAAGTTGGGAATAATCTCGGCGAATTCACCCAGTTTGATGGCCAGATCTTCGTCGATGCGCGTGCCAGCGGTCGCGAGCGCTTCGCCCGTTTCGGGATGTTTCACATCCTTATCCAGCACATAGCCCACGCTTTTTTCGGGATCATTCTCGATCTCGTGGATCACTTTGCGATAGGGCGTTTCGATGAAGCCGAATTCATTGATGCGGGCGAAGGTGGCCAGCGAGCCGATGAGGCCGATGTTCGGGCCTTCGGGGGTTTCGATGGGGCAGATGCGGCCATAGTGGGAATGATGGACGTCGCGCACCTCGAAACCGGCGCGTTCGCGGCGCAGCCCGCCCGGGCCCAGGGCCGAAAGCCGACGCTTGTTGGTCAGCTCCGACAGCGGATTGGTTTGATCCATGAATTGGCTGAGCTGAGAGCCGCCGAAGAATTCACGCACCGCGGCCACCACCGGCCGGATGTTGATCAATGACAGAGGGCTGACCTGATCGGCGTCGCGGATGCTCATGCGCTCGCGCACGGTGCGCTCCATGCGCAACAGGCCCACGCGCAACTGATTCTGCAGCAATTCGCCCACGGTCTTGACGCGGCGGTTGCCGAGATGATCGATATCATCGCTTTCTTCCACGCCATTATTAATGCGGATGATACGGCGGATGACCTCGATGATATCCTCTTTGGTCAACAGCCGATGATCCAGCGGCAAATCCACATTCAGGCGGCGGTTGAGCTTGTAGCGCCCCACCTTGCCCAGATCGTAACGGCGGGGATCGAAGAGCAGGCGCTCAAGATGATTCTTGGCGTTTTCCAGCGTGGGCGGGTCCACCGGGCGCAGGCGGCGATAAAAGTCGATGAGCGCTTCATCGGGCGTGCGCTTATTGGGATCTTCCTTTTCGATGGTGCTGAGGATGAAGGGATGCTCGGGATTCGCGTCGTCATCGGCGAAGAGAGCCAGTAGCTCCTCATCCGTGCCAAAACCCAGCGCCCGCAACAAAATCGTCACAGGCAGCTTGCGCTTGCGATCCACCTTGACCGAGATCAAATCGCGCTTACTGGTCTCGAACTCCAGCCAGGCCCCGCGATAGGGGATGATCTTGGCGGAGCACAACCGGCGTCCGGTCTGACGATCTTCATCAGCCATGAAGTATGCGCCGGGCGAGCGAATAAGCTGGCTGACGATGACGCGTTCCGCACCGTTATAAATAAAGGTGGCGTTTTCGGTCATCTTGGGGAAATCCCCCATGAAAACCTCCTGCTCCTGAATCTCGCCCGTCTCGCGATTTACCAGCTTCACCTGCACATACAGAGGCATATTGTAAGTGGATTCGCGATCGCGGCATTCCTTGACAGAAAACGCGGGATCGCCAAAACGATAATCTCCGAAATGCAACTCAAGGTTCTTGTTATAGGAAACGATAGGCGTTATCTCTTTGAAGAGCTGCTTCAATGCTTCTTCCTGGAACCATTGATAAGAATTGAGCTGCACAGAGATAAGCTGCGGAAGCGGCATCACCGGCTGCAGTCGTGCATACGACTTGCGGTGAACCATGAGGTTCGGCGTTCTGGTCGCGGGCATGTGCACTAAAACTCCTTGAAAAAATGTGTCATCCAGAGAAAAGACAAGCTGACTTACTCCGGTTCTTTTACGACTCGCCACGAAACTGCAAAGCGCAAGGCATCGCCTCGGGCGATGCTGCGTTTCACGGCCTTGCTAAGGGCGCGAAGAAATGATAACCCCCACCTTTCCAACCCGCACTTCGATACAACGGCCTCCTTACGCGCAATCAGCCCACCGAACCTGACGGTGGGCGTAACAATTCGGGACGTCAGCCAATCGTGGATAACGTCTATCGAAACTGAAGCATGTAATAATTTGTGAAGCGCCCGAGGCAGTGGGAGGAGCAAGAGCGGATTTTTGTTTTCAGGCAGAATGGGCTTTTTTTCTTTTCGACGCGAATGACAAGTTTAGCACACCCATTCCCGCCTGTCAAGATCAAAACCTCAAAAAACCATACGAAACCCTTCCATTCACCATAGTGGCAAAGGACTCTCATTCAATTCTCATCTTTCATTTTGGACGTATCTGCCTGACTGGCAGTTATCATACACAAAACTGGAGATTATTGCAAGTCAGGCGAAGGAAAGGGAGCGTTTCAAAATGGGGGCCTAATTGAATCCTATTTGAGTAACCTTGCACACATTGTGACACAATGCACCCGGATTGTCACGAACATCGACAAAATTATCCCACAATTTTCGCATTTTTCCGGTTTTTTTCGCTATTTTATGCAAAATAGACTTGCACTATCCTCGCGGGTCATGTATAATGTGGCAAAGAGTGGCTGCAAGTAGCAGAAAGTGGCAAGAAAGTGTCAAACAATCCCAATGAGCGAGCCATCCATCCCTAATTCCCCCGTTTTCGACCGCATGTTTCTCGGTGAGTTTCAGCGCGGGCTCGACAAGAAAGGCCGGATCACCCTGCCGGCCGCTTTTCGCGAAGCGCTGGGGCAGGAAGAAGCGGTCATCACTCGGGGAATGCGGAATTATCTGATGCTGTTTCCCAAAAGCCAGTTCGACGTCTTTCGAGAGAAAATCCGCGAAATGGGCTTCGCCTCGATGGACGCCCGCACATTCCGCAGACACTTCTTTTCGGGCGCAGCGCTGGTTAAGCCGGACGGCATGGGGCGCATCAACATTCCTCCTGCGCTGCGTCGGCATGCCGGATTGACCGATGATGTGGTCGTGGCGGGCGCCGACTACTATGTAGAAATCTGGAATGCAGACCATTGGCGGAAAGAGCAGCAGAAGCTGGTGGAAAATATCGATAACTATGCCGAGAGATGGGACTCTCTGGGTTTCTAGCCCGCAAACTGCTCCCGGATCCTCAGATTCTTAATCATAACACAAACGTCCCCGACAATCATTCGTGACATCCCCCCAACAGAGCCATAGTCCTGTCCTGCTGGAAGAAACGCTGCAAATCATGGCGCCCTTCTCCGGCGGCGTTTACATCGACGCCACCCTGGGCGGAGGCGGCCACGCCGAAGCCATTCTGAAAGCGTCAGCGCCCGCTGGCAGACTATTGGGCCTCGATGCAGATCCACGAGCCATCGAGCGAGTGCAGCAACGCCTGGCTCGATTTAGCCGCCGCACAGCCCTGATACAAGCTAATTTTCGACGCATCGCCGATGTCGCCCGCAAGCATGATTTCTCTCAGGTCGATGGCATCCTCTTTGATCTGGGGGTTTCTTCTTACCAATTCGATGAGGCGGAGCAGGGCTTCAGCTTCAACCGCGAAGGCCCGCTGGATATGCGCATGGATCCGGAAACCGGAGCCAGCGCCGCCGATATCGTCAATACGCTGGACGCTGAGGAGCTTGCAGACATCCTCTATCGCTACGGCGAAGAACGTCGCTCCCGACGCATTGCCCGGGCTATCGTCGCCAACCGCCCCATCGTCACCACCACCCAATTGGCCGACGTCATCGTGCGGGCCATCGGGCGCAAACCGGGCGCCCGCCTGCATCCCGCCACCCGCACCTTTCAGGCCCTGCGCATTTACGTCAACGATGAGCTGGGCGCACTGGAAGCAGCTCTCCCGCAGGCCATCAGCTTGCTAAAACCGGGCGGCGTTCTGGCCGTCATCACCTTCCACAGCCTGGAAGACCGCATCGTCAAACACACCTTCCGCACAGAAAGCCGCGATTGCATTTGTCCCCCGCACACCCCCATCTGCATCTGCGGCCATCACGCTCAAGTCAAAGAAATAGTCCGCAAGGGCCGGACGCCGTCCCCCGACGAAATCGCCCGCAATCCGCGCAGTCGCAGCGCCCGACTGCGGGCGGTTCGGAAACTGTAAGTCATCACGCCATGCAGCGCTGCATGGTTGTTTGCCATCATGGGGACCCAAATAACCGTCGAGATAAATCGTATCGATGGCATTCGTTCCGGTCGAGTCAACCACCCATACGCTCAAACACTCCCAATCGCCTTCCTATTTGGGATTTAAGTCTGATTTTACCCCTGACCATCCAGAGAGAGGAGCAGGCAGGATGATCCAACAAAACGTCATCACTTCCAACACCCAACCCATCGAACGGCATAAAGCCCGTGTCCGCACCCACAACGCGCTGATACTCATCCTGCTGATCCTGGGCGCAACGATCATGCTCAGCCTTTACGTTTACCAGACGTCCGCGCTTTATGCCGCACAACTGGAGATCAGGGTCAAACAGCAGGATTACGCCCGGCAGGAAAGGCTGAATGCAGAATCCCTCGCATTTTATGCCCAAACCCAGAGCATGGAAGCGATGGTGCGTCGCGCCCGGGCCTCGGGATATGGCCCGCCTGCGCCAGATCAAATCAAATATGTTCGATACAATAACGGCGCGCCTGCATTTGTGAAAAACAACGAAGTTGCTGTACGCAGATAGCGCCTGGAGGCTTCTTTTCTCAAGCTCAAAACCCGCATATCGATCACCATCATCAGTATGAGCTTCCGTCATCATTACCACCAACTGACGCCTCACGATCTGACGTCGGCGGAAAACGAAACGCGAAAACAGAAAAAAAAGCCCTCGGCAACGCGGCGCATCAATATCCTGATGATCCTGTTCGGGATATTTGCGCTGCTGTTGGCCGTGCAGTTGGTGCGGCATCAGATTTTCGGGATCATGCCGGAAGAACAGGTGACGGAAACGCCCCTGAAGCTTCGCTTGCGCGGATCCATCGTAGACGCCAACGGCCATCCCCTCGCCATCCAACGATTTCGCTACGCAGTGGTGGCGTCCCCTTACATCATGGGTCCCAAAACCAGAAAAATCGTCGCCAAAAAACTGGCGCTCCAGGTGGGCATGTCCGAACAGGAATTGTTGACGCTGTTCGATGAAAATGATGACAAGGGTCAGAACATCACTCTCAATCCAGATATCGGCCCGGAAACCGGAGAAACCATCAAGGCCATGGACCTGACCGGAATCGGCGTGTACGTCTATCCCGTTCGATTCCACCCCGAGGGAAATCTGGCCTCTCATGTATTGGGTTTCGTCGATCTGGATAATGTGGGACATTATGGGCTGGAAAGCTACTTCGACAGTTTTTTGGTGGCCCCAGACAACAAAATTCTGCCCCAACCGACGCCGCACATGACAGGAAATCAGCAAGCGGACATGCTGCCCGAGAGCCCTTTCATCCCCTCTCTGGCCCGGCGCGACCTCATTCTCTCTCTGGATCGCACCCTGCAATATGTGGCCGAAACCCAACTAAAAGCGGCAATCGATCAATATCAGGCGGACAGCGGCGTTGTCATCATCATGGATCCCAAAAGCAGCGCCGTATTGGCCATGGCTGGCTATCCCGACTATAATCCCGACGATTACTCCAATGTCCCGTCCGATAACCGCTACATCAACCCCGCCATCAGTGAAATCTATGAACCGGGCTCGGTGTTCAAACTCATCACCTTTGCCGCGGCTCTGAACGAAGGCGTCATCACGCCCGAAACCAAATATAACGACGCCCAAAAATACACCTACTTCGAACAAGTCGTCCAGAACTGGGATCGCAAAGGCCGGGGCGAAGTCACGGCCCAGCAGGCGCTGGCGCAATCCCTCAATGTCACCACCGCCAAGATCGCCGTAGACATTGGCGAAGAGGACTTCTACAAAACCGTCTCCCGCTTCGGCTTCGGCATCGATACAGGCATCGATCTGGCGTATGAGGCCGGCGGCATCGTAAACAACCCCAACAAACCCAACTGGGTGCCCGGCTATCTGGCCACCAACTCCTTCGGCCAGGGCATCAGCGTCACCCCGTTGCAGATGGCCAATGCGGTGGCCGCCATCGCCTCGGGCGGGGTCCTGCACCGCCCCTACACTGTGAGCATGGTCATCCGCGGCGACGAAGTGCGGGTCAAGGAGCCCGAGTCCGTCAGCCGGGCCATCTCCACCGACGCCGCCCGCACCCTCACCCAGATGATGATCGCGGCCGCCAACCACACCAAAAAAGCAACCATTCCCGGATACGCCATCGCCGGCAAGACAGGCACCGCCGAGATTCCGGGCCTGGGCGGCTATAAAGAAAACCGCACCATCACCACCTTTGTCGGATTCTTTCCCGCAGACGATCCACAATTTCTGATTCTGGTAAAATTAGAGCGTCCCAAAACATCAGCCTGGGCCGGACAAACCGCAGCGCCCGTTTTCCACGAAATCGCCCAGGCCATCATCAACATGTACAACATCCCGCCCGATGATATCCGCTTGAACGAGACGCCATGAGCCTCACCCTCACCGACATCTATCTGGGATTAGGCGGCCAGCACAGTCATCCTTCGCTGGCCGCATTTCCCATTTCGGAATTCGTCATCGATTCGCGGCGGGCCACGCCCGGAAGCTGCTTCATCGCCCTGCCCGGCGAACATGGCGACGGCCACGATTACATCGCCGACGCCATCGCCCGCGGGGCTGCCGCCATCATCGCCCATCGGTTGCCGGACGATGCCAGCGCTATGCAGGTGATCCGGCCCGATTCCGAGCCCGCACCGGCGCACATCACCCCCCCCATCCTCTTTCTCACCCCCGATAGCCTCACGGCCTTGCAAAACCTGGCCGCATACTGGCGAGGACGTCACACGCCCGCCGTTGTCGCCATCACCGGCAGCGTGGGCAAAACCTCCACCAAAGAACTCACCGCCGCGGTGCTGCGCCAGCGCTACGCCACCCTGCAAACGCCCGGCAACTACAACAACGAGATCGGCCTGCCCCTCTCATTGCTGCAACTGCGGCCCGAACACCGCTACGCGGTGCTGGAGATGGGTTTTTATGTCGAGGGCGAAATCGCCCGGCTTTGCGAAATCGCCCGTCCCGACATCGGCGTCATCACCAACATCGGCCCCATTCATCTGGAACGGGCAGGCAGCATGGAAGCCATCTTCCGCGGCAAAGCGGAGCTTATCCGCGCCCTGCCCCCCGGCGGCCGCGCCATCCTCAACTGGGATGACGAATGGGTCAGAAAAATGGCCGGGCTCAGTCCGGCGCCCGTATTCAAATACGGCCTCACGCCCGAAGCCGATCTCTGGGCCGACGAGATAGAAAGCTACGGCCTCTCCGGCATCCATTTCCGCTTTCATCACCGCCTCCCCTCCGGCCAGGAAGATACGCTTTACGCCAACCTGCCGCTGCTGGGCCGACACAGCGTACACACAGCGCTGCGGGCCGCGGCCGTAGGCCTGCTGGCGGGCCTGAGCTGGGAGGAGATCATCCGCGGCCTGAGAGACGTCAACGCCCGGCTGCGCATCGACATCGCGCCCGGCTATCACGACAGCACCATCATCGATGACACCTACAACGCCAGCCCGCCTTCCACCATCGCCGCCCTCAACCTCCTGCAAGAGATGTCCGGACGTCGTATCGCCATCCTGGGCGATATGCTGGAACTGGGCGGCGAAGAAGAAAAAGGACACCGTCTGGTGGGCGCCCGCGCCGCCGAAACCTGCGATATCCTCATCGCCGTCGGTCAGCGGGCCCGTTGGATCGCCCAAGAAGCCCGCGCCCTGGGCATGGACCAGAACAAGATCCATCAAGCGGCGTCGGCGGAAGCAGCCATCAACATCGCCATGGACCTGATTCGTCCCGGCGATTTCATTCTCATCAAGGGTTCACGCGCCATGCGCATGGACGAGATCGTCTCCCGGCTCACAGCGCCCGTCAATGAGTGATGGGCGCTGCCACAACGATCGAGGTGCGATGCGCCTGACGCCAACGGCTCCCCAGGATTCACGGCCAGCGCATCGCACCTCCTCCGTCCACCGCAGAACGCACGACATATCATCATCCCCCACACCGCCCCATGTCCTATCCACTCACCCTGGCCACATTAGCCTTCTTCCTGGCCGTCATCTGGGGAGAACCCCTCATCCAATTGCTCAAATCCCACCAGATGGGACAACGCATCCGCATGGAGGGCCCCAAATCGCATCAGGTCAAGGCCGGAACCCCCACCATGGGCGGCATTCTCTTCATTGCGCCGGTGGTGCTCATCACCCTGGGATTGAACCTGGCCAATCTGCTGGGCTTCACCCTCATCGGCGAATCCGCCATGGTCCCCGTCTTCGCCCTGCTCTCCTTCGGAGCGCTGGGATTCCTCGACGATCTGGCGGGGATTCGCAAAAAACGGGGAGACGCCCAGGGTATGCTGGCCCGCTCAAAATTCCCCTGGCAGGTGGCCCTGGCCCTCATTCTGGTGGCCGTCATGTACTGGCGGCTGGATATCCACAGCATCGCCATTCCCACCATCCCTGATCGTATCGATATCGGC
>JALSPL010000047.1 GCA_026985975.1 Anaerolineae bacterium
AACGTGAGGCTGTGGTTGCGACGGCAAGCGCCACGCCCAGCCTGCGCCAGCAATGGCAGGCCTTCCTGGCCCGATTTTCCTCCCCGGGATTGCACTGGCAGCCCCTGGCGGCAGCGGTGGCCCTGGCGCTTTTCTTCGCTCTGAGCGTCGGGGTGTTGGCCGCCGCCCGGAAGGCCCAACCCGGCGACCTGCTCTACCCGGTCAAACAACTGACCGAACAATTGAACGCTATCACCGGGCGGGAGGCGACGCCGCCCGCGGCCACCCCGCCGCCGACAGCCTCGCCGCCTCCAACGCGCATCCACCCCATGGCCACCTCCCAAATCGCGCCGGAAACGCCCGCCAGCAGCCCGCCGACCGCAACGCCGACCGCTGTCCTCCCCACAGAACCGCCAGTCACGCCTACAACCTTCCCCGAAACGCCCGTTCCGCCTACGGCCACCCACATGCCGCCTACGCCGACCATGGTCCCGACCATGCCGCCGCATCCCACCCGCACCCCCATGCCCGGGCCAGCCATGTCTCCTACGACGCCGCCCACCATGCCTCCCACGCAGTCGCCGCCCACCATGCCGCCCGCCACGGCTACGTCGATGCCGCCAACGCCAACCATGCCTATGCTCACCCCCACAGCGGCGCCCCCCACGGCGACGATGCCGCCGACATCTGCGCCGCCCACGGCCACGGCGCCGCCCACGATAGCGCCGCCCACGGCCACGGCGCCGCCCACGATAGCGCCGCCCACGGCCACCCCCGTCCCCGCTCCCACCATGAATCCCACGCAGTCGCCGCCCACGCCGCCATCGTGGCCGTAGACGCCAGAATCACGCCATATCACAATATCCAAACGCCCGCAGTGCATCCTGCGGGCGTTTTTGCTCCCTGCAAGCTATATTCGTATTTCTTTTCAAATTCCGGTAAAATTCTGAACAATCTCATCCCATCATTCTCACCAAGGAGCAAAAGCATGTCAATCAAGGATTTCACCCTCGACCTTTCTAAGCTGGCATTCGTTTATAGTGGTCTTTCTCGCGCCGAGAGCATCATTGCCGAAAAGAATGGCACGTTGTGGACCTCGGACAACCGCGGAGGCGTCACCCGCATCGATCCCGACGGCTCCATGCGCACCGTCGGCGCCATCGAAGGCGACACCAACGGCCTGGCCATGGACCAAGAAGGCAACATCTACATCGCCAACATCGGAAATGGCAAAATTTACAAAATGGACCAACAGGGCAACCATGTCGTCATTCTCGATGAGATCGACGGTCAGCCTTTGGGCGCGGCCAATTACGTCTTCATCGACAGCAAAGATCGATTGTGGGTATCCGTTTCCACCCGCGCCCTGCCCTGGTTTATCGCTGCGGCCGCACCCCGCCCGGACGGCTACATCATCCTTATCGATGACAAAGGCCCGCGCATCGTGGCCGATGGCATCTATTTCACCAATGAAGTGCGCATGGACGCCGACGAGAAATATCTCTACGCCGCCGAAACCATGGGCAACCGCGTCCTGCGCTATCCGGTGCTGGAAGATGGTCTGGGCGAGGCGGAAGTCTTCGGGCCCGAAACCTTCGGCCTGGGCGGTTATCCTGATGGCATCACCTTCGACGCCGAGGGCAACCTGTGGGTCACTCATATCATCCGCAACGGCCTGGGCGTGATCACGCCCGACGGCGATTATCATGTCGTGTTCGAGGACGTTCGACAGGATGCGGTGGCCAACGCAGTCAGCCTGGTGGAGCAAAATGCGCTGACGCCCGAGGCCATGTACGCCTGCGTGGGGCCCACCCTCCAGTTTCCGGCCAGCATCACCTTTGCCGGGCCTGATCTGAAGACAGCCTACCTGGGCTCGCTGGCCATGCCCCACCTGGTCAAATTCCAATCGCCCGTGGCGGGTCTGCCCATGCGCCATTGGAAATAAGTATGGATGCAACCATCCTCGAGACCCAGCGCCTGATTCTGCGCCCCTTCCGCGCAGCGGATATCTCCGAAATCGTACGCTTGCTCAGCGAGCCCGCCATCGCCGAAACCACGCTCAACATCCCCTGGCCCTACGATGAGGCCAAGGCCCGAGACTGGCTGGCTGCGCAGCGCCGGGAGCGGGAAGCGGGAACCGGCATCACCTTCGCTATCGTCCGCCGGGAGGATGAACGCCTGCTGGGGGCCATCGACATCCGCCCAAACGCCCGCCACCAAAAGGCCGAGATTGGCTACTGGATCGGCAAGCCCTACTGGGGGCGGGGCTACGCCACCGAGGCGGCCCGGGCCATCATCCGTTACGGCTTCGAAGTTCTGGGCCTGAATCGCATCCATGCTTCGCATTTTGCCGAAAACCCCGCCTCGGGCCGGGTGATGCAAAAGGCCGGCATGCGATTCGAAGGCGTATTGCGTCAGGACGTGCGCAAGGGCGATCAATTTCGCGATCACGCGGTTCACGCCATCCTGCGAGAAAATTGGGCCTCCAATTCATAGAATCTCCATAATTTCTCCACATTGTTGTGTTAGAATGCCAGCGCACAATCATTTTCCACACCACAATCATCATAATTATGGAGGTTTCATGAAGTTTCAAAAAACGCTCATTCTGGTTTCCCTTTTCATAGCCATAGCTGTTGCTGTGGCAGCCTGCGGAAGTCCGGATGAGACATCTACGCCCGTCCCCGCAAGCTCAGTCGCCGCCCCCACCGCCTCGCAGGCCACCCCCACCATGGGTCAGGGCCAGCAAGAGAAACATGGCAATGAGCAGCATCATGGGCAGGGCATGGGCGGCCCGCCCGAGGGCATGCGCGAGCGCCACAGCGCTCCTATTCCCGCCGATTATCAGGGCCTGGCGGACCCCGTTCCTGCGGATGAGGAATCGTTGGCCCGCGGCGAAAAAATCTATGCCCAGCAATGCGCCACCTGCCACGGCGATGGCGGCATGGGCGATGGTCCCGCCGGTCAAAGCCTCGATCCCGCTCCCGCCCCCATCGCCCACACCAGTCAGATGCTGGGCGACAGCTATCTGTTCTGGCGCATCAGCGAGGGCGGCGCCCAGTTCAACACGGCCATGATCCCCTACAAAAGCATCCTCAGCGAACAGGAAATCTGGGATGTCATCAACTACATCCGGGCGCTGGGTTCGGGCCAGGTGCAGCCCCGCAAGAATATGGGCGGCGAGGCCATGAACCCCGAGGCCGAGGCGCAGATGCACGCGGATATGCTGGCCGCGGGCGTGGAGCAGGGCGTCATCACCCAGGATGAAGCCGATCTCTTCGCCGACGTGCATGATAAGCTGGACGCATACAAGACGACCCACATGGACGAGCTTCGCAGCTTCATGGGCAATCCCGAGGAAATGCAGAAATCCATGCTGGATGCGTTGGTGAAAACGGGTGAGATCACCCAGGAACAGGCGGACGCCTTCACCGATATTCACGACCGACTGGTGAACGCGGGCATCATGCAATAATACAAACCCATCATCTCATCACACAGCCAGGCCCGACGGTTTCGCCGGGCCTGTATTTTGTGACAATTGCTAAAGCGGCTTTGTTTGAACGCGACATTCGTCATGCCCCGGTCGTTTCCGACATCCCAAACGTCATTCTTTTTCCGCCATCATCCTGGCCAGATTTTCATCGAAAGGCGGATAAACCACCCCTTTCTCGGTGATGATGGCGGTGATGTAGCGGGCGGGGGTGACGTCGAAGGCGGGATTGGCCGCGGGCGCGCCTTCGGGCGCAATCTGGCATTGGCCCAAAACCAGGGTGACTTCCTCTGGCGGGCGCTCCTCGATGGGGATGTCGTCGCCCGAGGGCGTGTCCATGTCGATGGTGGTCGTAGGCGCCGCCACATAGAAAGGCACGCCGTTTTCGTGGGCCACCACCGCCAGATTATAGGTGCCGATCTTGTTGGCCGTATCGCCATTGGCCGCCACCCGATCCGCCCCCACCACGCACAAATCCACGCCCGACGTGCGCATGAAATGCCCCGAAGCGCTATCGACGATGATCTTGAAAGGCACGCCGTATTGCATCAGCTCCCAGGCCGTGAGCCGGGCTCCTTGCAGCCGCGGGCGGGTTTCGTCCACCAGAGCGAAGACCTGCTTGCCCGCTTCGTGCGCCATGCGGATGACGCCCAGCGCGGTGCCATAATCCACCGTGGCCAGGCTGCCGGTGTTGCAGTGATGGATGATGACAGCTTTGTCGGGGATGAGGGGCAGGGCGTGGCGGGCGATGGCCTTGTTGATGGCCACATCTTCGGCGGCGATGGCCTCCGCTTCGGCCAGGGCTGCGTCCCGCAGTTTGGCTACAGAATCCAGCGCCGGATCGGCCAGACGGGCCATCATGCGGTCCAGCGCCCAGAAGAGATTGACCGCGGTGGGGCGGGACGCGCGTAAAATCTCATCCGCCCGCTTCACTTCGGCCCGAACCTGCTCCGCATCCCCACTTCGATCATGCCAGGGAACCAGCGCCAGACCATAGGCCGCGGCCGCGCCGATGGCGGGCGCGCCGCGAATGACCATGCTGCGGATAGCCTCGGCCACCTCCTCGGGCGTTGTGTAATCGTTGTAAATGGTCTCTTTGGGCAATTTGCGCTGATCCAACATCCGCACCACGCCCTTTTGCCATTGAATGCTATGGAAGGTCATGGGTGAGACTCCCTCCAAATAGAATGGGGTGAAATACTGCTGAAACGAGATCGACAACTGTTTACTGTATACTGCTCACTGCTTACTGGATCGCGGCGGGCGTTCGCCGTAATACTGATAGTAATTGACCTCGATGTTGGCGTTGAACAGCTTGCGCACCCGGTCGGGACGCCCGCGTTTGAAGTAGCGGGGGAACATCTTGTCCGCTGTCAACACATAAATCGACCAACCTTTCTTTTTCTTGAAAGTCTTGTTGAAAGAGATGTAGATCTCGTTCAGCTCTTTGAAATCCAGTAGCTTGACGCCGTAGGGGAAGTTGGAAATGAGGATGCCGTACTGCTGATCAATCCACAGCTCGCGGATGTCTTTGGGCTCGAAAACGATGTCTTTGCCCACGCCCGCCCGCTTCGCATTCACCCGGGCGCCGGCAATGGCTTCCTCATCGATGTCGTAGCCGAAGATGCGCATGGCGCCGGCGGGGCGAATGGCGTCTCGGGCCTCCTCTCGGGCCAGACGCCAGGCCGAGGCGGGGATGACGGGCCATTCCTCCGAAGCGAAGCTTCGCCGCAGGCCCGGGGCCATGTTGCGCCCGATCATGGCCGCCTCGATG
>JALSPL010000048.1 GCA_026985975.1 Anaerolineae bacterium
ACATACTCATGTCCCAACACGCCGTTAATGCCGCCCTTGTATCCCGCTGCCAACGCCAAATCGGTGCCGCAGACGCCCGCATAGCGCATTCGTAGCAGCGCTTCGCCCGGACCGGGAGCGGGCCGGGGATAATGTTTTTGCAGGGAGAGTTGACCGTGTTGGAGCGTCAGTGCGAGCATGATGAGACCTCGGGTCCGAAAATAAAAAATTAGCACGCAGAAAAAGCCGAAAAATCTGATCTACGCAGATAAAATCAGAAAAAATCTGCGAAAATCTGCGTGCATCAGCGGTATCTGCGTTCTAGATTTTCATCCTTATTGGTGAGCCAGTGCTCATGACGACTGCTGCTTACGTATGCGGAGTTTTCGCCATAAACACAGGGCGCTGTCTGCTAAAATACGTCAAACGTCATGCGTCAAAAATGCGCTCGCGGCGGGCATTCCCGTGCGAAGTCATGACGTTTGACGTTTGACGTTTTACGCTTGACGTCCTGGCTTCCAGAAACGTCCGGTTCTAGGCAGAAGTTACGTTCAAACAGGCTATCTTAGTGGTTGCCATCGAGATAACAAAAAACCGGGCATGAGAGCCCGGTCTTTATTTTGCGAGTGCTTGATTATGCTGTTGCGGTCTTCTTCGTTTGCTTCTTTTTGCCACGATGAAACCAGCCGAAAAGACCTTCACCGTTGTTCCATGAAACCAGCAACGGCGTGGCGATGAAGATAGATGAGTAGGTGCCGCTGATCATACCGATGAACATGGTAGCGATGAACTGGCGTATGGTGACGCCGCCAAAGAGCAGCAACGCAATCATGACGAACATAGCGTTGATCTGAGTAGCTACTGACCGCTGAACAGTCTCCAACAGGGAACGATTGGCGATCACCTCGAATGATTCGCCCTTGCGGCGACGGCTGTTCTCTCGAATGCGATCGAACACCACAATGGTATCCTGCACAGAGAAGCCGATGACCGTAAGCAGGGCTGTCAGAAACAAGGCGTCCACCTCCCATCCGGCAATGAAGCCCATCAACGAGAAAAAGGCCGAGGCCACCAACACATCATGAATCATGGCGACAATCGCCGACACGCCGTAACGTACGGGATGATCCACCTGGCGGAACGCCCAGATGATGAATCCGAGAATGACAAGAGAGGCCATAATCACGGCAATGAAGGCGGTGCGAGTCACCTCCTTGCCTACGGTGGGGCCTACGGCCCGGAACTGGAGCTCCTCCGGTTTCTCGCCAAATTGCTTCTCCATGGCCGCCATCAAATTGACCTTCTCATCGGGCCCGATCTGCTTGGTGCGGATCACCAGGGTGTTTTCATCGCCAATCGTGTGGACGTTAGCATCGCTGATTCCCTGGCTGTGAAAGAACTCGACCATGTCGCCAGGCGCGATTGGTTGCGAAAAACGCAGTTCCCACATGGTGCCCCCGGTGAAGTCAATGGAAAGCCGAAACGGGGTGCCAATGGTGAGTATGGAGTAAAGCATGATCAAAATGCCGGGCACAATGATCAAGGTCGAGAAAATATAATACCAACGTCGGTGTTTAATGATGTCATACATAAGCCAATACCAGATGCAGAAAATGCGAAGAGGAAATCAAACGCTGAACCAGGACAGCTTGCCCTTGAGGGATTCGGCGAAATACTGAATGATGAACCGCATGAATGTGCGGGTGGCGAAGACCGCCGTGAACATGGAGACCAATACGCCGATAATCAACGTGATGGCGAAACCCTGCACCACCGAAGCCCCGAAATTGGAGCCGAAGTAAAGCAGAATGATGCCCGTGAGGATGGTGGAGAGGTTGGAGTCCAGAATCGATGTCCAGGCTCGAGAGAAGCCTGCTTCGATGGCGCTGGGCAGGGATCGCCCCGCTCGCAGCTCCTCCCGCATACGCTCAAAGATCAGGATATTGGCGTCTACAGCCGTTCCTGTCGTCAACAGCAAACCGGCGATCCCGGGCAAGGTCAATACAACGGGAATGATCTTGTAGAGAGCGATATTGAAGGAGACGAAACTCAGGAGCGCCAGATCAGCCAGGAAACCGGGCAGATGATAAAAGGCGAACATGAAGATCAGCACGACAATAACGCCAATAGTGCCCGCCAGCAGGCTGCGCTTTACTGAATCCTCGCCCAGCGAAGGCCCGACAGTGCGAACATCCACCACATTCAGCGGGACAGGCAAAGCGCCGTATTTCATCTGAATCGCCAGATTCTGGGCTTCCTCCAGGGTGAAATCCCCTTCGATAATACCGGCGTCGGTGATCTTGGCCCGGATAACCGGTGCAGAAAGGATGGTCTTGTCCATAACGATGGCCAGATAATTACCGATATTTTCGCCCGAGTACTTGCCGAAAATCTCGGAGCCCTCCTTGGTGAGCTCAAAAGCAATATAAGGTTTTTGGGTATTGGGATCGCGACGCACGTCCACGTTTTTCAGCTTGTCGCCGGTCATGATGGTGGGATATGTCTTGTCGCTGGTGGCGCCTTCGGCCGGACCATTGGTGGTGTTGATCTTATCGCCAGCGCCCAGACCCTCAGGGTTTTTGCCCAAATCGACGAATTCGAGCTGACCGGTGCCGCGCAGGGTTTCGATAGCGGCGTCGGGATCATCTACGCCCGGCAGGGCGACGATAATGCGATCTTTGCCCGTCTGCACCAGCGACTCGCTAACGCCCAGGCCGTTGACGCGGCGCTCGATAATGGCCCGGGCCAGCTCAAGCTGCTCATCCGTAGCCTTTTGCCCCGCGGGCAAATCGGGCTCCAACTGAATTTGCGTGCCTCCCTGCAGATCCAAGCCCAAACGCAATGTCAGCGCCTGCGGCCCCTTCTGGTGCGGAGCCACTAATTTTTTGAACCAATCGGGATGATCGATAGGCAGGGCGATATATGTCGCCACCGCCACCAGGATGATGAGAATGAAGAGAATGAGATTGTTCCGTGACTGCATAGCGATTCCTTACTGTAATGTAGGATTAGCGATCCCAGCGGACCGCCGATAATAACAACATGAGCAAACCAAGTGATTATAGGTCGGGTGGGGTATGGTGTCAAGTATCGGCCGCTTTTTGATGGAGCGGGCGGGGCAAAAGAGAAATTATACTTTCTTTGCCCACGTCTGATTGCTTATGCTAAACTAAATGGTTGCATCAACATCCCTCTATTTCTGCACCCCCCACAGGCAAACGTTATGCGCTTTCAGCGATTTTTCATCTTACCGCTCCTGGCAATCTTACTCACCCTCGGCGTCCAGACCGTCAGCGCCCAATCGGGCATCACCTACCCGCCCGAGACCGAGGTGCTGCGCGGCTCCGTCCAGATTCAGGGGACGGCCGTGCATCAGGATTTTTGGAAATATGAGGTGGCGGCCGCGCCCCAGGGCACCCAAAACTGGTTCAACATCGGCGGCGCAGAAGCGCCTGTGCAAAACGGCGTGCTGGCGGTGTGGGACACCCGCACCGTGCCCGACGGCCCCTACACCATACGTCTGAGGGTGGTGCGCCGCGATGGCAACTATGACGAGTATTTCGTGCAGAAGGTGGTGGTGGCCAATACTGCGCCGGTCGACACCCCCACGCCCGAGACCACGCCCACGCCCACAGCCACCCCCACGCCCAAACCGCCCACAGCCACGCCCGTGCAGCTCACCCCCGACATCCCCACCCCCACGCCCGCGCCCACGGCCACGCCGGAAGCGGGCGCAGCGGCTGCGGGCGAGGAGGATGGCGGGAACGATGACGGCGTCGGGGGCAAGACTTCCCAGATCGTCGATCTGCTGAGCCAGATGAAGGACGCGTTTATGAAAGGCGCGCTTTATGTCATCCTGGCATTCGTCGCCGTGGGCGTCTTCTTCGGCGTCAAGAACCTGCTGACATGGATTTACGTACGCTTCTTCGTCAAATAGGATTAGGATCAGGACTGGAAATGGAACAAACGATGTCAATCAAGATGATCGTCGGCCTGGGCAATCCCGGCCCGCGTTACGCCAAAAATCGCCATAACATCGGCTTTCAGATCGTAGATGCACTGGCAGCGAAGCATGGCCTCAGCTTTGACAAGCGTCAATTCAAGGCCCAAATCGCCTCAGGGCGCATCGAGGGCCAGCGCGTGCTACTGGTCAAGCCCCAGACTTACATGAACCTCAGCGGCGAGGCGGTGCAGCCCCTGGTCAGCTACTACAAAATCGAGCTGGCGGACCTGATGGTGATCTTCGACGACATGGACCTGCCCGCGGGCGTTATCCGCCTGCGGCCCTTTGGCGGCGCCGGCGGCCACAACGGCATGAAATCCATCATCGGGCGGCTGGGCGGCAACCAGTTTCCGCGGCTGCGGGTGGGCGTGGGACGCCCGCCCGGGCGCATGGACCCCGCCGCCTACGTGCTGCAGGACTTTAGCGCCGACGAGGAAGCGCTTATGGCCCAGGTGCGAGATCGGGCGGTGCGGGCGCTGGAAACCTGGCTGACCGATGGCATCGACGCAGCCATGAATGCGTTTAACACAAAGCGCGTGAATGTCGAATAAGCAGTAAACTTGTTTTTCGGGATAGCGGGTATTGGATATTGGAGGTTCAAGCGGTGTGCCAATAGCTGATATCGAACACCCAATCCCCATCCCAAAACGGTTATCATGATACCCACCTCTCCTCCCACGGCCCGGCTGCACCTGCAAGGGCTGGTCGATTATCTGCGGCGGCTGGACGCGTTCCGGCAACATCTCAAAATCGCAAAATTCCTTGACAAAATCATCCCAGTAGTGTATACTATTTTTGCGTCTGGGATGAGTCGCCAAGCGTCTCATCTGAAGGCTTCCGAGCCTTCAACCCAGTCGCTTTTTTTGTTGTGAGGCAAGCATGTATCTTTGTTATATCGACGAATCGGGGACGCCGGATATTCCGGGCAATACATCGCATTACATTTTAGCAGGGATAGCAATTCCAGTTTGGCATTGGCAAACTTGTGAACGAGATATCGACAGGATCAAAACGGAATACGATCTCGCAGATGAAGAAATCCACGTGGCGTGGATGCTTCGAACATATCTGGAGCAGTCTCGTATTCCCAATTTTGAAAAAATGGCTTATCCTCAGCGTCGCCGTATGGTGATGCAATATCGAACGAAAGAGCTATATCGCTTACAACGCGCTGACAATCGGCAATACAAACAAACAAAAAAGAATTTTCGAAAGACATATCCTTACATTCATCTAACCCGTGAAGAACGTTACGAAATC
>JALSPL010000049.1 GCA_026985975.1 Anaerolineae bacterium
GGGCTTTGGCGAGATGGAGGCGGTGGCCGCGGAAGAAGCAGGTCCGAGCCTGACGCAGCCCGATCTGCCAGCGGGCGGGCGATTGGTCATCACCGGCATCCCGGCTTCGCCCGGCGTGGCCCTGGGGATCGCCGTAAAGCTGGCATCCGGGCCGCAGTCTGTTCCCCGCACCACGGTCGCTGACCCCGACGCCGAATGGGCCCGATTTCAGCAGGCTGTGGCCCGGGCCCAGGATGAGCTGGCCGATGTAGCCGAGCGCATGGCCCGAGAACTGGGCGAAGCCCAATCGCTCATCTTTCAGGCCCACAGCCTGGCTCTGGCCGACCCCGATTTTCAGGCTGCGGTGGAAGCTGGCATCCGGGGGCAACGACTCAACGCCGAAGCCGCACTGCACGACGCCATCGAAGCCCAGGCCGGGCGTTATGAGACCATGGCGGGCCAGCGCTTTCGCGAGCGCGCAGCCGACTTGCGGGATGTGGGCGCGCGGGTGCTGCGCATCCTGGCGGGCGGGCGCGAGCGCCAGCTCTCTCTGCCCGACGACGCCATCATCCTGGCCGCAGACCTGTTGCCCTCGCAGACCGCGCGGCTGGATCGGAGTAAGGTCGTCGCATTCGTCACGGCTGCGGGCGGGCCCACTTCGCACACCGCCATCCTGGCCCGCAGCATGGGCATTCCGGCAGTGGTGGGCGCGGGCGAGGCGGTTCTGACGCTGCCCGATGGCGCGCCTCTGGCGGTGGATGGCTATTCAGGCCGGGTGATTCTGCAGCCGGACGAGGCGACGCAGGAGGCGTTTCGGGCGCAGATGGCCGCGGATGAGGCCGATCGGGTGGCGGAGCGGGTGGCGTCTCGGGCTTCGGCCCGCAGCAAAGACGGCCATCGGGTGGAAGTCGTGGCCAACTTGGCGACGGCCGCAGACGCGGTGACCGCGCTGGATGCGGGAGCCGAGGGCGTGGGCCTGCTGCGCACCGAGTTCCTGTTCCAGGATCGCACCGAGCCGCCTTCCGAGGATGAGCAGGCCGAGATCTACAGCCGGGTGGCCGCGATCATGGCCCCGCGCCCCGTTGTCATCCGCACCCTGGATATCGGCGGCGACAAACCCGCGCCCTATCTCGATTTGCCCCAGGAGGCCAATCCCTTCCTGGGCTGGCGGGCCATCCGCATCTCGCTGGCTATGCCCGAGTTTTTCAAGACCCAGTTGCGGGCCATTTTGCGGGCGGCCACCGCAGGCAATGTCCATGTCATGTTCCCCATGATCGCCACCGTGGATGAGGTGGCCCGGGCCCAGGCCTTGCTGGCCGAGGCCGCGCGCGAACTCAGCGCCCGCGGCGTCCCTCACGCCGACGTCATCCCCACCGGCATCATGGTCGAAATCCCCTCCTCGGCCCAGATCCCCGATCTGCTGGCTCCCATGGTGGATTTCTTCAGCATCGGCACCAACGATCTCACCCAATACACCTTTGCCGCGGACCGCACCAACGCCCGGGTGGCGGGCATCGCCGATCCCCTGCATCCGGCCGTGCTGCGGCAGATCGACCGGGTGATCCGGGCCGCGCACAAGGCGGGCCGCTGGGTGGGGCTGTGCGGCGAACTCGCGGGCCAGCCCGAAGCCATTCCCGTGCTGCTGGGCCTGGGCCTGGATGAATTTAGCATGTCGGCGGTCAGCATTCCCGCAGCCAAGGCGCAATTGGCCCGGCTGACCTTGCCCGAGACTCAGCAACTGGCCCAAACAGCCCTGGCGCTGCCCGACGGCCAGGCCGTGCGCGCCGAAGTAAAGCGTTTTTTGATCAGTCAAGCGTAGGTGATATAACGTCAGTCTGGGATTATCCGACGCCAAATTGGGCGAGCGCTACTCCGAAGGGGCGCGTCAAATCCGCTTGGCTGCGGGAGTGTTTCAATTTGGGGGCAAATCCTCAAAGCGGGCGCCTGGCCACTGCCGCCATCACCCCGAGGTGAACCTCGGGGCTACCTTTGCCAGGCCCGAAGGGCCTTCGCACCGGTAGCCCAGGGCTTCCAGCCCAGGGCAGAGGCGGCAGAACAAAATCTGGCATTCGCCCCAATTTTGAAACACGCCCTGGCCACGGGAGTCTTGCCAGTTTTTCAAGTGCGACGCACCTCGCAGGTGCGTCGCACTTATTGTTTTGGAAACTATTTGGGACCGACCACCATCAGTTGCGCTTCGCGCACAGCCGAGCCGCCGAACTCGGAATCGACCTTGAGTTTGTAGATGACCAGGCCATTTTGCGTCATGCTCATGTCGGTGATGCAGTCATAGAAACTGCCCGGCGCAGTCAGACCGTTGGAGACCGGCTCGTCATTGCGGAACAGCGTGGTTGCGGACAGGTTGTCGCCGCTGAAATCGTAAGTGACATAAACACATTGCCCCAGCGTGATGCTTGAAACAGGGTTGACGCCGTCGGACGTGGTGGCCAGGTATTTGATCTGCGGGGGAGGCGCCTGGGTGGGCTGTGCGCCGTCCACCTGCACATTGACGTTAGCCGTGGCCGTTTGGCCCTGCGGATTGCTGGCTTGCAGCTCATAGGCGTATTGCCCGGCATCGTTGAGACAATCCTGCTGCGAGCCCTGCAAACCGACCCCGTCCAGAATGGTCTGGCCGTTGCGCAGGATGCGGACGTAGCTGGTGGCCCCGCCCGTGTTCCAGCCGATGGTGACGCACATGCCCGCGGCGATGTTGGTGGGCTCCACCGAGAAGGTGTAGATGATGGGCTGGGGAACCTGGGTGGGCGCGGGCGTGGGGGTGGGCTGATCGTTGACGGTGATCAACTGATTGGCCTGGCTGACGCCGCCCGGGCCGGTGGCCTCGATGCGGTAGTTGTAATTGCCGACACTGCCGGGACAATCTTGCAGAGAACCGCGGAAGGGAGCGCCTTGCCACAACGCCCGATCATTGCTGAAAATGTTGACCTGACTGACATTGCCCACGACTTCCCAGCGCAGATTGACGCATTGGCCCAGCGCAATCTGGCCCGGCGGGTCGACCGCAAAGTAATTGATCTGCGGCGCATCCACGGTCGGCGCCACATTGATGCGGATGGCCTGCTGCACCACCGAGCCATCGCGGTGCACGACTCGCAGATAGTAGTTGAGGGACTGACTGGGGCATTCCTGCACATCGCCCGCGCCGGCGACGCCATGATCCTGCCAGTTTTGTCCGTCGTGATAGTAGTAGACGGCCTGCACGTTCTGGGTGCGCCAGTGGTTGACCGTGCATTGCCCCTGCGTGATGTTGACGTTGTCTGTCCAGAAATTGATATCCGCCGAGGGCGTGGCGGTGGGATAGGGCGTGGGCGTGGCCTGGTTGGGAACCTGAACGCCTACATAGACGCGCTCGCCGAAGCCTCTGCCTGTACTGTCCTGCATCTGCCAGAAGCCCTGATAGACGCCCGGTTTCACCGGAGCCACCAGGTCGACATACATGTCATAAGTCTGCCCCGGGGCCACGCTGCCCTGTATGGCTGTGGGCTGACCGCCCATGCGGGCGCCATCCACATTCCCGTTGACAAAGTTCAGTGTGTAGCTGCTATCCCAGGTGCAGGTTCCGGTGTTTTTGATGCGCCAGCCCTTGCGGAATGCCTCGCCCGGGTTCAACACTGGCGGATTTTGCATATTCTGATCGTCATAATTCAGATCAGCAACGTAGGCCATGCCGTCATAGCAGCCCTGGGGCGGGGTGGGCGTGGGCAGCGGCTGGGGCGGAACGGGCGTGGGGGTGGGCGCCGGCACGATCTCGTCTGGGTCCAGATGGAGATACTCTTTGGCGAGATCATCCACCACGTGGGTGCGCAGCATCTCGGTGATAGCCTGGTTGATTTTGGAGCGCAGGGTTTGCTGGCCCTTAGCCATGGCCACGCCATATAACTCGCGATGCAGGCCTGAGGCGGCGATTTCGAAGTCGCCATTTTTTACAGCCAGCTCGGCCGCGGGTTCGTCCATGACGATGATGTCGACCCGGCCATTTTCCAGGTCGGTGAAGGCCTGCTTGATGTCGCCGTAGATAAACAGGTTGGTCTCGGGCATCAAGCCGGTGGTCACCAGTTGATCTTCCAGCCAGTTCTCGAAGATAGAGCCTTTTTGCACGCCCACGCGCAGCGTCGCCAGATCTTTTACAGCGTTGATGGGAGGCAGATTGGCGTCTTTTTTGGCGATGAAGGCGTCTTCCGAGACGAAGTACACCTGGCTGAAATCCACATGCTTCTCGCGTTCGGGCGTGATGGAAATGGCTGCCACCGCCACGTCGATCTGCCCCAATGCCAGTGCATCGGCCAGACCGTCGAAAGCGATATCGACGATCTCCGTCTTGACGCCCAGCTTTTTGCCAACTTCTTTGATCAAAGCGATATCGAAGCCGTCGATTTCGAAATTCTTGTTGTAAAATTCAAATGGCGGATAATCGGCGGAGGTTCCCACCACCATCACGCCTTTTTTCTGAATGCGGTCCCATACGTCTTCCCCGGGGTTTGCGGGCGTGGCGTCGCTCTGGGGCGAGGGAGTGATAATCACCTCGGGAGCGGTCGTGGGAACGGGGTTTTTGCCGCCGCCGCAGGCCGCCAGCGTCATCGCCAGCAGTGCGACTATCAGTGATAAAAGCCATAGTTTTCCAGGGGTTTTCATAATGCAACCTCTTTTGCGGGAGCGTCAATGGGTGTGTGCGGAAATCGATGTGACAGGCTAACCTGACCTGGTCGAGCCAGAGACAAGGTGGAGCACAGAAAAGCGCATAGAGAAATCTCAAGAAATCTCTGTGAAGCTCCTGATTTCCTTTGAGTGCGTCCTATTTGAGTTGGAGGTTATCATTTGCGGCCATCGCCCGAGGCTAGAATCCACTAGAATCCACGGGCTACCGGTGCGAAGGCCCTTCGGGCCTGGCCCAAACGGGCTTGGCAAAGGTAGCCCAGAGGTTCACCTCCGGGCGAAGACGCATGAATGCTTCTAACTCGTTTAGGACGCACCCATTTCCTTTGTGGCTCTTTGTGCAACTTTTTGTTCTGCGTACAAGGATTTTACTGATAAAGTACTATCATATCGACAAAGAGGATGTCAATTTTTTGTTTGTCAGACCTGTTACAAAGCCCCGATCAGCTTTTGACGCCGGCCCGGGCCAGCGCTTTGCGCAGATAGCGGCCCGTGTAGCTGCGCGGGTTCTCAGCCACCTGCTCGGGCGTGCCCTCGGCGATGATCTCGCCCCCGCGATCGCCTCCTTCCGGGCCCAGATCGATG
>JALSPL010000050.1 GCA_026985975.1 Anaerolineae bacterium
AGACCTGGCGCTATCGCTCTACGACGAATTGTTGGCCGATCAGGGCCCGGCAGTGGTGCAGCGTCTGTTGAACCGGGTGGGGCGACGCATGGCCGATCAATATCGGCATCAGATGCGCGGCCTGGCGCTGCAAGAACGGGTGAAGACCTTCTCGGCGTTGCTGGATGCTCGCGGCATCATGTCCGACACCAACGTGGAAGATGACGCCATCATCCTGCACGAATACAACTGCCCCTATCACGAGCTGGCCGCTGCGCATCAGGAGATCTGCGAGATGGAGCAGAAGATGCTTTCGCAGGTGCTGGGCGCCGACGTAGAGCTGGTGGATCGTATCGTAGACGGGCATCATCGTTGTTCCTTTGTCGTGAAAAAAACGGTCGCCCCGCCAGCGCCCGCCGCATAAGACGTTGGATATTCGGCATTGGCTACTCGATCTCATCAATGCCCCCAATCCCCAACCCCAATCCTGATTCCCAATCCCAATCCCAATCCTAATCCTAATCCCAAATTTTACATACGGAGACGCAACTCACCATGACCGCCACACTCGAAGTCAAAGACCTGCACGCCTCTGTCGAAGGCAAAGAAATCCTCAAAGGCGTCAATCTCACCATCCGCCAGGGGGAGGTCCACGCGCTCATGGGCCCGAACGGCTCGGGTAAGAGCACCCTGGGCTATGTCATCGCCGGACATCCCCATTATGAAGTGACCGGCGGCGATATCCTCTTCAATGGCGAAAGCATCCTCGATCTCGCGCCCGATGAGCGGGCCAAGCTGGGCATCTTCCTGGCCTTCCAATATCCGGTGGCCATTCCCGGCGTTAGCTTCGCTAATTTTTTGCGGGCCGCGGTCAGCAGCGTGCGCGGCTACAAGGATCGGGCCAAAGAGGAGATGGCCCGCACCGGCCAGCTCAGAGAAGTGGGCTCCGAGCTGATGCCCATGCGCGAGTTTCGGCAGGAGCTGTTCGAGAAGATGGATCGCTACAACGTGGATCGAGCCTTCGCCCGCCGCTATCTCAACGACGGCTTCAGCGGCGGCGAGAAGAAACGGGGCGAGGTCTTGCAGATGGCCATGCTGGAGCCCAAGATCGCGATTCTGGATGAGAGCGACTCGGGCCTTGACATCGACGCCCTGCGCGTCGTCTCGGATGGCATCAATAAGCTGGTGGCGGGCGGCATGGGCGCGCTGCTCATCACCCACTATCAGCGCATCCTCGATTACGTGAAGCCGGAGAAAGTCAGCGTCTTCTACGATGGCCGCGTCGTGCTCACCGGCGGGCCCGAGGTGGCGGAAATGCTGGAGGAGAAAGGCTACGGTTGGATCGAGAATCATCTGGCCGAACTCGCCGCCAGCCCGGCGCAGCAATAAAACGATACAGGAGATAAAAAATATGGCAACAGAAGCAGATCGTAAAGCGCTGGAAGGCCTGAAAGAAGAATATGAATATGGCTGGAAATCGGAATCGGATTACGCGTATGTGGCCCGCAAGGGGCTGGATCACGCAGTGGTCGACCAGATTTCCGATTTGAAAGAAGAGCCCGACTGGATGCGCGAGTTTCGCCACAAGTCCCTGGATATCTTCCTGGCCAAACCCATGCCCAACTGGGGGCCCGACCTCAGCGAGATCGATTTCGACGACATCTACTACTACATCAAGCCCACCGACGAGGAAAGCTCCGGCGATTGGGATGATGTGCCCGCCTACATTCGCGACACCTTCGATCGCCTGGGCGTGCCCGAAGCCGAGCGCAAATTCCTGGCCGGGCTGGGCGCGCAGTTCGAGTCGGAGATGGTGTATCATTCGCTGAAAAAAGAGTGGGAGAAGCTGGGCGTCATCTTCCTCAGCATCGAGGATGGCCTCAAGCAGCATCCCGAGCTCTTCCGCGAATACTTCGCCACTGTCATCCCCCCCACCGACAACAAATTCGCGGCCCTGAACAGCGCTGTGTGGTCGGGCGGCTCCTTCATCTATGTGCCGCCGGGCGTCAAGCTGGATATTCCCTTGCAGGCCTATTTTCGCATCAACGCCGAGGCCGTGGGCCAGTTCGAACGCACCCTCATCATCGTGGACGAAGGCGCCAGCATCCATTACATCGAAGGCTGCACCGCGCCCATCTACGATAAAAACAGCCTGCACAGCGGCGTCATCGAGATTATCGTCAAGAAAAACGCCCGGATGCGCTACACCACCGTGCAGAACTGGTCCAACAACGTCTTCAATCTGGTCACCCAGCGGGCCCTGGCCTACGAGGGCGCCAGCATGGAATGGGTGGACAGCAACCTGGGCTCCCGCATCACCATGAAATACCCGGCGGTGATTATGCTGGGCGAACGCGCCCACGGCGAGGTGCTGAGCATGGCCTTCGCTGGCAAGGGCCAGGTGCAGGACGCGGGCGGCAAGGTGATCCACGCTGCGCCCAACACCTCCTCCAAGATCATCTCCAAATCCATCAGCAAGGATGGCGGTCGGGCCTCCTATCGGGGTCTGCTCAAAGTCACGCCCGGCGCGCATGGCTCCAAATCGCAGGTGGTGTGCGACGCCCTGCTGCTGGACCCCGACTCCCGCTCCGACACCTATCCCTACATCGAGGTGGCCGAGGATGATGTGGAGGTCGGGCACGAGGCCTCGGTCAGCAAGATCAACGAGGAACAGCTTTTCTACCTGATGAGCCGCGGCATTAGCGAGGATGAAGCCACCAGCATGATCGTGGGCGGCTTCATTGAACCCCTGGTCAAAGAGCTGCCTATGGAATACGCGGTGGAGCTCAACCGCCTCATTCAATTGCAGATGGAAGGGAGTATCGGGTAATGACCACGAAAACTATGACGAAAGATAAAATTTCGGTGGCGGCGGTTCGTCGCCTTAGCAAACGCTACAACGAGCCCGAATGGCTGCGCTTCGCCCGGCTCATGGCCTGGGAGACTTTCGAATCGCTGCCCTGGCCCACCTACAAAGAAGAAACCTGGCGACGCACCCGTCTCACCGGCTTCAAGCTGGAGGATTATCGCCTGCCTGCCGTGGACGCAGCCCTGCTTCCCTCCCGCGGGGCTCTGCCCGAGCATCTTCAGCAAGAGCTGGCGCAGATCGATAGCGCCGGCGTGCTCATTTTGCAGGATGGCGCGCTGATCTACCGGGAATTGGATGCGGCGCTGGCGCAGAAAGGCGTGATTTTCACTGATCTGCGCGGGGCTCTGGCGGAAAACGTCGAGCTGGTGCAGGTGCACCTGAGTGCTCTGGTGCGGGCGCGCGAGAACAAATTTGCGGCCCTGCACTATGCTTTGTGGCAAAATGGCGCATTTCTCTACGTTCCCCGCAACGTCGCCATCGAAAAACCTTTGCAGGTCCTCATTGTGCAGGGCGAGGGCCTGGCCGGTTTTCATCACAGCCTGCTGGTGGGCGAAGAAAACAGCGAAGCTGTGGTCGTCGAAGATTTCGTGGGCTCGCGACAGGGCATGAGCGACAGCGTGGCCGAGGTCTTCGTGCATCAATCCGCCCGCATGCACTATCTGCGCCTGCAAAATCTGGACAAGACCGCCTGGAATTTCGCCACCCAGCGGGCCTCGGTGGGCCGCAACGCGCTTTATCGGCAGTTGCAGGCCAGTTGGGGCGGCAAACTCAGCAAAGTCTGGATCGATCTGGAGATGGATGAACCGGGCGGGCATGGCGAGCTGCTGGGGCTTTACTTCCCGCGGGATCGTCAGCACCTGGATCATCACACCAACCAGAATCACAAAGAGCCCCGCTGCACCAGCGATCTGTTGTTCAAGGGCGCGCTGGAGGACCACGCCCGCTCGGTCTATCAGGGCATGATCCACGTGATGCACGGCGCCCAGCGCACCGACGCCTATCAGAAAAACGACAACCTCATCCTCAGCGACCACGCCCGCGCCGATTCCATCCCGGGCCTGGAGATCGAGGCCGACGACGTGCGCTGCACCCACGGCGCCACCAGCGCCAAGGTGCCCGAGGAGTACATCTTCTACCTCATGGCCCGCGGCCTCAGTCGCCAGACCGCCAAGCGCATGATCGTGCAGGGCTTCTTCGAGGAAGTCATCAACCGCGTGCCCGTCCCCGGCGTCCGCGCCAAGCTGGAAACAGAAATCGCCCATCGCGTCGGAATCGAGTAGAATTTGGTAGAGATTCGATAGAGATTCGATAGAGGTTCGATAGAGATTCGATAGAGATTCGATAGAGATTGATGGAGGTTCACGGGGATTTTCAATCTCTACCAATCTCCATCAATCTCCATTCTCCATTCTCCATTCTCCATTCTTCATTCTTCACTCTTCATTCTTCATTCTTCATTCATCATTCTTCACTCCCTTCCCATGCCCGACATAAACGCCATCCGAGCCGATTTTCCCATTCTCGACCAGCAGGTGCATGGCAAGCCGCTGATTTATCTCGACAACGCCGCCACCTCGCAAAAGCCGCAGCAGGTCATCGACGCCCTGGCCCGCTACTACCGGCAGGATAACGCCAACGTGCATCGCGGCATCCACGCCCTGGCCGAGCGGGCCACCGCCGCCTATGAGCAGGCCCGGCTCAAGGTCGCCCGCTTTGTCAACGCGTCCAGCGCCAGCGAGATCGTGTTCACGCGTAACGCCACCGAGGCCATCAACCTGGTGGCCAACGCCTGGGGCCGGGCCCATTTGCGCCCGGGCGACGAGGTGTTGATCACGCAGATGGAGCACCACGCCAACATCGTGCCCTGGCAGCTTGTGACGCAGGCCACCGGCGCTACGTTGCGCTATGTGCCGGTCACCGCTGCCGGCGAGCTGAACTTCGAGGCGCTGGATGATCTGCTGAGCGAGCGCACCAGGGTCTTCGCATTCACCGCCATGTCCAACGTGTTGGGAACCATCAATCCGGTGGCGGAGCTGACAGCCAAAGCCCGCGCGGTGGGAGCCATCACCGTGGTGGATGGCGCCCAGAGCGTTCCCCATCTCCCCACCGACGTGCAGGCCCTGGACGTGGATTTTCTGGCCTTTTCGGGCCACAAGATGCTGGGGCCCACGGGCGTCGGCGCGCTGTATGGCAAGCGGGCGCTGCTGGAGGCCATGCCGCCATTCATGGGCGGCGGCGAGATGATCCGCGAAGTGTTCATGGATCACAGCACCTGGGAGGATGCGCCTCTGAAGTTCGAGGCTGGCACGCCCGCCATCGCCGAGGCCATCGCTTTTGGCGCCGCGGTCGATTATCTGACTGCGCTGGGCA
>JALSPL010000051.1 GCA_026985975.1 Anaerolineae bacterium
TTTTTCAACTACACTCGGCCTGCCAAAATAAAAAGAAACATTTTCCTTGATTTCATCAATTTTATGCCGAAAATGACTTGACTTTTATCACAGTATCTCCCCCGCAGGCGGGGGAGGGGGCTTTATCCGCTCTCAGACGAATTTTCCTCCCCCCGCTTGCGGGGGGACCGAGGGGGGCCGCTGGCGGAGAGTAACTGATTACTGTTTACTGAATACTGTTTTACTGATTACTGCTTACTTCCACAGCCGTTCCAGCGCCGGCAAGTCTTCCTCATCGAACAAACTGCGGCGCAGTTCCATGATCTGGTCTCGCAGCACCGCGGCCTGCTCGAATTCGAGCTGCTGGGCGGCTTCGTGCATCTGTTTTTCCAGCGCTTCGATGAGGCGCAGGCGCTCGGGCCGGGGCAGGGCGGTGAGGCTGGGGATGAGTTCGCCGCCTTCGCCCACGGTGTAGGTCGGGCCCGGCTCGGCCAGCGCGGTCGCGGCCCGCTCTTCGGCCACCCGCTGGGTGATGTCTCGCACCGCCTTGATGATGGACTGCGGCTCGATGCCGTGCTCCCGGTTGTACGCCTCCTGGATGCGGCGGCGGCGGTTGGTCTCATCGATGGCCCGACGCATGGAATCGGTGATGATGTCCGCGTACATGATCACCTTGCCCTCCACGTGGCGGGCGGCGCGGCCAATGGTCTGGATCAATGCTGTGTCGGATCGCAAAAAGCCCTCTTTGTCCGCATCCAGGATCGCAATCAGACTGACCTCTGGTAAATCCAGGCCCTCGCGTAGCAGATTGATGCCGACCACTACATCGTACACGCCCAGGCGCAGGTCTCGCAAGATCTCGACCCGCTCGATGGTGTGCACCTCCGAGTGCAGATAATGCACCTTGAAGCCCAGTTCGGCCAGATAATCGGATAAATCCTCGGCCATGCGCTTGGTCAGGGTGGTGAGCAGCGCCCGCTGACCTTGGGCGATGCGCTGGTTCAGCTCCTTCACCAGATCATCCACCTGGCCCGCGGTGGGGCGCACCTCGATGACCGGGTCCAGCAAGCCGGTGGGGCGGATGATCTGCTCCACGATCTGCTCGGAAACCTGGCGCTCGTAGGGCCCGGGCGTGGCCGAGACGTAAATCACCTGATGCAGCAGCTCATCGAATTCCTCGAACTTCAAGGGGCGGTTGTCCAGAGCCGAAGGCAGACGAAAACCATGATCCACCAGCACCTGCTTGCGCGAGCGGTCGCCCCTGTACATGCCCCGGATCTGGGGCACGGTCATGTGACTCTCATCGATGAAAAGCAGGAAATCATCGGGAAAATAATCCAACAGGGTCCAGGGGCGGGAGCCGGGCGCGCGGCGGGCCAGGGGCCGGGAATAATTCTCCACGCCCGAGCAGTAACCCACCTCCCGCAGCATCTCGATATCGTAATTCACCCGCTGCTGGATGCGCTGGGCCTCCAGCAGCTTGTCGTGGGCCTCGAACCACTTCACCCGCTCCGCCAGCTCCTGCTCGATGTCGGCGATGGCCTCGTCCAGCTTGTCCTGCGGGGTGATGAAATGCTTGGCCGGGAAGATGTCCAGCTCCTCCAGGGTGCGCAAAATCTCGCCCGTCAGCGGGTCCACCTCGGTCATGCGCTCGATCTCATCCCCCCAGAACTCGATGCGATAGGCGGTGGTGCCATACGCTGGCATGATCTCCAGGGTGTCGCCCCGCACCCGAAACGTCCCCGGCTGCAGATGCACGTCGTTGCGGTTGTAGTGGATGTCCACCAGATGTCGCAGCAGCACGTTGCGGCGCTTGACCTGCCCCAGTTCCATGTGCAGCATCACCTTGCCGTAATCCTCGGGATTGCCCAGGCCGTAGATGGCCGAGACCGAGGCCACGATGATCACATCCCGGCGGCTGAGCAGCGAGGTGGTGGCGGCCAGGCGCAGACGGTCGATCTCATCGTTGATCTGCGCGTCCTTCTCGATGTAGGTGTCGGTGCGGGGCAGATAGGCCTCTGGCTGATAATAATCGTAGTAGCTGACGAAATACTCCACCGCGTTGTGCGGGAAGAAATCGCGGAACTCGGCGTAGAGCTGCGCGGCCAGGGTTTTGTTGTGAGCCATGACCAGGGTCGGGCGCTGCACCGCCTCGATGACCTTGCCCATGACAAAGGTCTTGCCCGTGCCCGTGGCTCCCAGCAGGGTCTGATGCCGATAGCCCGCGCGCAGCCCCGCCACCAGTTGCTCGATGGCGTCAGGCTGGTCGCCGGTGGGTTGGAAGTCGGAAACGAGATGAAAGTCGGGCATGAGGGCGCGTAGTGTTCAGTATGCAGTGTCCAGGGAATGATGCGCTCTGCGCAATACTCAAAAACAGAACATCAGTTCCTGATTATTATAGCGAATTTCGAGTGATTTGTCTATCTTGCACCCCACCCGTTTCCGGACGCCTATCAGGTCTCAAGTTTTCAGTAATTTTCGGCCCGAGCGAGCCATCGATTGCAACAACGATGCGGTTTCGGCGGGGTTTTTGCCGGCGACGCGCTGTACGATGCAGCCAGCTTCTCGCAGTCGCGCCTCGACATCGGGACTCACGCCTGCGGGGCCGCCGACGATGGTCACCAACTCGGCCTTGCCTGCGATTTCCTCCGAGAAACCGGCCGCCGCGTCGAAGCGGGCGATGTAATCCACCGCCCCCCGCCAGTCCGCCTGCGCCCAGGCGTCGTCGTGCTTCCAGAACAGAACATAATGCTCGATGACTTTGGGCGTCACCATTGACTTGCCCGAACGCACCGCCTCGATGGCGTTCAATAGCATGTCTTTCCAGCGGCGCTCATTATCCCACTGAAAACCGGGGCAGGCGGTGGCGTTGCGCGGGAATTCTTTGTGCCCCAGCACATACTCGGCCGGGACGCGTAATTCCTGCATCAGCCAGGCGATGAGCCGGGCCGCGGCCTGCAATTGTAACGGCGGCGGCGCGTTGCGAGTAAAATCTCCGGCCAGACACACGCCCGCGGTGTAGCTGTTGTTTTTGTAGACATGCCATGAGATAAGCTTCAGATCCTGGGTGTGATAAATAGTTCCATCTGGCCCGATATAGAAATGATAGCCCATGCCCGGCCACTGATGAGACTCGCTGTAAACGTGATACTCGGCGATGCGTCGGGGCGAAATGCTGGCCGGGGCGGCGCTGTGATGCACGGCGATATGCGTGATCTGGCTCAACTCGCGGGGCTCGTACTGTTTATCCTCGCGACGGGGAAGCTCGTCCACCATTTCCACCATGGCCGGTTTGGGGATTTCGGGCGTGGCGCCCAGGGCCAGATAATCGCCCCCCAAGGTCGATCTCAAATCCAGACCAGAGGCGGTCGCCATCAGCGGTTCGGGCCCCTCGATGCCCAGATAAATGCGCTTTAGCTGCTGATTCTCTTCTTTTAGATGCTGAAGATAACGCCAAACCGCGTTGAGCGCCGCCCCCCTGCCGCTCAGCCGCACCTCGATAGTGCGCCGGGTGGGATGGCTCTTTTGATCTTCGAACCAGGTGACGCCCTCGTGAACCATGTCCAGCACCAGGACGAATTTGCCGGGGATGCTGGGCAGACCCACCGCAGCTTCCACCTCCACCCAATCGCCCGGGGCCACGTTGTGCGGCAGCGACGTGCGATGGTCGGGAGCATGCACGACTTTGCCTTCATTGTCCCGCCAATGATAACCCACCCGTACCGCATTGCGCCCTTTTTTCTTCCATGTCATGCTGCCGATGTTGCGGATGGCCAGATTCACGGTGATGGTCTCGCCCGCGGGCGCGAACTCGGGCGCCGATAGCACCCGCATCGTCGCCCGATGCGCAGGAGCCTGCTTCTGATGCGCATCCCAGCGATATTTGGAAAGCATCGCCTGCCGAAAATCCTCGATGACGCCCTGCTTGCCATCGATATACCATTGATCGCTTTTGGACCAGCGGTAGAGGATCAGCGCCCGGATGGGGCGGAAGGGATGACGTTTGTTCCAATAGTCGATCTCGCCATAGGCCCGCTGCACCCAGCCGATATTTTCATTGCGCCAGGGTTCGTTCTCATCCGCTTCCGTAAGATACACCGGTAGATGCTGCATTTCCCAGGGGATGGCGTTCATGAAATCCTGATAGACCCTGAACTCGTAACGGCGACGCTCGTGGGGCTTGCCCATGCGGGTCTCTGCATCGATGAGATTGGGATCGGCGCCGTGAGTGTAAGCGTGGAGGGTGATCCCGTCACAGTTATCCGGGCCCAGCAGGTGCATCATCCGCCGAAAATAGACGATCCAGTCGCCGGTGGGATTGCCAGGATAAATGCACAGCGCGTTCCAGGGCGCCACCGCCGCGGTCAGCACCAGATCATCTTCATGGCCCGGCACGGCATGGATGGCGTCGCGGGCCAGCAGATACGCCTTGACATAACGTTCGGGCGTGATTTTTTCGCCCATCGAGTCGGGCGTGCGCGGCTGCGACGTTCCCCAATCCCAATCCGCTCCCGGCCATTCGATGGGATGATTGGGCTCGTTGCCGATGATCCAGATGTGGGCGCCGGTGGATGCTTCCGCAAAATTGGCGCAGCGTCGGGCGAAATCTTGATAGCGCTGCTCATAAGGAATAGTCCCCACGCCCGCATAGCCCGCATTCAAGCGCACCATCACGCTCAGCCCATTGTCGGTGAGATGCGTGTAGTCCTTGCCGCGCTTGTCGTCGGGGTCAAAGCCGATAGCTTCGGTGATCAGCACCCAGCCAGCGGCGTCCATCTCCTGCATGAGATGCTCGCCGCCCGCGTCGTGCAGCCCGTACAAATAAGAGGATTCAAAAGATCGTTTTTTGGTCATAGTGGGGGAAGGGGGAGACCAGTTTCAGGATCGGTGACAGATAATGCGCTGGCATGATTATACACCGCCCGCAAATTCCTGTCCAACACTTGACGTTTTGATTGTTGCAGAGTAAAGTTTCGGGTGACTGTTTTTGACGACATCCGCTCGTAATTCGTTTGGGTGCGTCCTATTTCAGTTGGAGGTTAACGTCTGCCGCCTCCGCCTGGGGCTGATAGGCCCAGGCTCATAGCTGAAAGACGCTAAAGCGCCTTACTCAAATGCGACGTATCGCCACTACTGAACACTGTAACTGCTTACTGATTACTGGATACTGCACTTATAATGTCGGACAAAGACGCAAGAACGCCTCCAACTCGTTTAGGACGCACCC
>JALSPL010000052.1 GCA_026985975.1 Anaerolineae bacterium
TCAGGCGTTCCCCTCACCAAAGACGAACACAAAATAGAGATCATTGACGTTGGTGCGGGTGGGGCCGCTGATGAGCAAGTCATCGATAGTCTTCAACCAGGGATAAGCGTTGTTTTCATCCAGATGGCGCCGGGCGCTGAGGCCCGCAGATTCGCCCCGTTGAAGGGATGTGGCGTCGACCATGCCCCCGGCGGCGTCGGTGGGCCCGTCCGTGCCGTCGGTGGCCAGGGCCACGATGACGATGGGGGCGGCCTCGGGCGCGTGGGCGAGCGCAATGGCCGCGGCCAGCGCCATCTCCTGATTCCGGCCGCCCTTGCCTCGCCCGCGCAGGGTGACGGTAGTCTCGCCGCCCAGGATCAGACAGGCGGGCGGGGTCAACGGGCGTTGGTGGGCGACCACCTCGCGGCCTAATCCCACCAGCACCTGAGCAACCTCGCGGGCTTCGCCCTGCACGAAGGTGCTAAGGATGGATGCATTGAAGCCCTGCGCCGCCGCCGCACGACGCGCTGCTTCGGCGGCGATGGCGTTATCACCCACGATGACTGTCTGCACGGTTTCGAAGACGGGATCGCCCGGCTTGGGCGTATCGGGAAGCTCGCCAGCCAGGCCCGCGCGCAAGCGCCGACGCACAGCAACCGGCAGTTGCTCCGCCAGATTATATTTTTCGATGACCGACCAGGCGTCGGCCCAGGTGGTGGGGTCGGGGGCGGCGGGCCCGGAGGCAATGACATCCAGCGGGTTGCCGATGACATCGGAGAGAATGAGGCTGATGACCGTGGCGGGGGCGGCCAGCCGGGCCAATTGGCCGCCCTTGACCTGGGAGAGATGCTTGCGCACGGCGTTGATCTCATCGATGGCGGCGCCGCAGGCCAGAAGCAGGTCTGTGGTCCGCTGCATGTCATCCAGCGTGAGGCCGGGCGCGGGCAGGGTGAGGAGGGCTGAGCCGCCGCCGGAGACGAGAAGGATGACGAGATCATCGGCCGCGGCGATGCGCAGCATTTCAGCCGCCTGAAGCGTGGCGGAAACCCCGTTGGCGTCGGGCGAGGGATGCCCTGCTTCGGCGACGCGCAAAGACGCGAGATCCGCCGGATTTTCGGGCCCGTGCCCATATTTGGTGATGATCAATCCGTCATCGATGGGGAGCCCCAGGGACAGCGCGGCTCGGGCCATAGGCGCGGCCGCCTTGCCGAAAGCCAGCACGAACACCCGCCGATAATCGCTCAGTCGGTAGGATCTGTCTCCCGCCCGCAGTTCGTCCCCCGAACGTCGCAGCACGCGCATCACCGCCCGTTCGGGCGCCACCGCATCCAGCGCCGCATCGAGGATGGGCAGAATGCGGCTTCGACGCTGCAGGGCGGGCTTGAGAACGTCAAGAGAAAAGTGAGAGGCCATGCTGAATTTTATCAGCAAAGAAACGTTTCCCAAAAGAGATGCGTTTGTCGGGAGCCAGACGCCCGATTTGGGACGTTGTCCCAATTTTGAAACGCTCCCGCTGGTTGGGCGTTTCTTGCGTTACGGCTGTATAATCGAATCATCAACAGCCACTTTATCAGGAGCACGCCATGGGCTATACCGAGACAACCCTCACCGCATTCGACGACACGCCGATCTTTCTGCGCACCTGGACGCCCGCAGACCGCCCTCCGCGCGCGGTCCTGGTTCTCGTACATGGTTTGGCGGAACATGCTGGCCGTTACCAATACGTGGTCGATGCGTTTTTGCAAAGAGGCTATGTCGTCTATGGCCACGATCATCGCGGCTTTGGCAAGTCCGGCGGCATTCGCGGGCACTGGGAGCATTTCGATGATGTGATCAAAGACATGGCCATGGTGGTGGACAAAGCCAAATCCGAATGGCCCGATCTGCCTTTCGGCCTGTATGGCCACAGCATGGGCGGCGTCATCGGCGTGCACTATCTGGCCCGTGATGAGGATGCGTTCGGCGCCGCGGTGATCTCCGCCCCGGGTTTCGGGCCCGGCCCGGATCAGAACAAACTGCTGCTTCTTATGACCCCCATCGCGGCAAAGATCATCCCGCGCAAGCCGCTGGATCGCAAGCTCTCGGGCGAGTACACGCTCAGTCATGATCCAGCTCAGGCCGCAGCCTGGGACGCGGACCCCCTGGTGCATCCCTACGCCACGCCGCGCTGGGCTGTCGAATATCTGCGCGCGGCCAAAGAGGCGAAGACATTGCTGGCAAAACGCAGCCTGCCGGTTTTGGTGGTGATGGGCGAGGAGGACGTCACCGTTCAGAAAAAGGATATCCTGGAAGCGGTGGCCGCCGCCGGCGCCAACATGACCTTCCGCACCTATCCAGGCGCTTATCACGAAATTCACAACGAAATCGCCGGGATCCGGGAGCCGATGCTGGAGGAAACAACGTCCTGGATGGATGAAAAGCTGGCGGGAGTGCAGGAATGAGTCGGGAACTGGTTCAGAAGCAATTCGGGGACAATGCCGAAAACTACGTATCCTCCCAGGTTCACGCCCAGGGCGCCAGTCTCAAAGAAATGGTGCGCCTGGCCGATCCGCAACCTGGTTGGCTGGCGCTGGATGTGGCCCCGGGCGGCGGACATTCAGCCCTGGCCATCGCCCGGCATGTGCGCCAGGTGGTGGCGGTGGATATCACCTTTCCCATGTTGCAGGCGGCCCGGGATTTCACCCGCAGCCAGGGGCAAGAAAACATCGTCTGGGTGCAGGGCAATGGCGGCAGACTCCCCTTTGGCGCAGAGCGCTTTGATCTGATCACCTGCCGCGTGGCCTTGCACCACTTTCCTCGCCAGGCCGCGGCCATTGCCGATTGGGCGCGCTGTCTGAAGCCGGGCGGGCGCCTGGTGTTGGTGGATAATGTCGGGCCGAAAGACCCCGTCGCCAATGACTACATCAACACATTTGAAAAACTTCGCGATCCCTCGCACGGACGCGTCCACTCCCCCGCCCAACTGGCCCGATTCATCAAAGACGCCGGACTGATCTTGCTCAGCGCCGCCACCTTGCGCAAACCCATGTTGTTTCATCCCTGGATGACGCGCATGAGCGTTCCCAAAACAGATCGGGCCACACTGACGCGTATGCTGTGGGAGAGCGACGGCTCCGCCCGCGCGTTTCTGAATCCCCAGGGTGAAGGCGAGAAGACGACCTTTGATCTGCAGGAGGGGCTTTTTCTGGCCCACAAACCTGAGCAATAAAAAAAGCGCCAGCCTGTTGACTGACGCTTGAAGGTGCCCCCGCTCCGACTCGAACGGAGACGCCCGGATGGGCACAGGCCCTCAACCTGCCGCGTATGCCAATTCCGCCACGGGGGCGCACCTGACCCCAATTATACGAACGCGGGCCTTGCTTGTCAACATTTGCCTAAATCCTTTACAATGTCTGTTCATCTCGGCGATACGAGATTGACAGCATCCTGGCTTTATGCCAACAAACCCACATTCCGCATATTCCCAATGCCTCAACATCCCATCTCCACGCAAAAGAAATTTCAATTCAGTTCACCCACGGCATCCTGCCAAGATCATTCGAGGAGGCGTCGGCGATGAAACTCGTGCTGGATGCCATGGGCGGCGATTTCGCCCCAATCGAAACCGTGGCCGGAGCTGTCGCTTTTGCTCGTGATAGCGGGAACACGATCTATCTGGTGGGGCAAGAAGAAACCATCCGGGCGGAATTGGCAAAGCATGATGTTTCGGGCCTGGATCTACCGGTGGTGGATGCTCCTGACGTGATCAAAATGGAAGAGAAGCCGGCAATGGCTGTACGCCGCAAGAAGAATAATTCCATGGTCGTGGGCATGAAACTGGTGCGGGAAGGCAAGGCGGACGCATTTTGCTCTGTAGGCAACACCGGCGCCATCCTCACCGCCGGACACATGGTGTTTCGGCGCATTCGCGGCGTGCATCGGGCCGTGTTGGTGACGCCATTCCCCAACAATAGGGGCCTGCATGTTTTGGGCGATGTCGGAGCCAACACCGATTGCAGGCCCGAATGGCTGGTGCAATGGGGCCACTTGCTCACCATCTACGCCACAGCCCGTCTGGACGTTCCGAATCCACGCGTTGCGCTGCTCTCCAACGGCGAAGAGGAGGGCAAGGGCAACGAGTTGGTGCAGGCGGCGCAAGTGCTGATGAGTCGGGATCCCGGTTTGAATTATATCGGCGTCATAGAACCCAAAGAAATGATGGCGGGCGAAGCCGATGTGGTGGTGACAGACGGCTTCTCCGGCAATCTCGTCATCAAGACATCAGAGGCGGTGGCAAAATATCTGCTCAGCATTCTCAAGCAGGAAATCATGGCCCGCCCACTGTCAAAAGTGGGGGCGCTGCTGGCCAGACCGGCATTCAATGCAACTGCATCCCGCCTTGATGACAAGGAGTATGGTGCGGGAATGCTGCTGGGGCTCAATGGCCTGGTGACAATCGGGCATGGCCGAGCCAAACGCGAAGGCGTTTATTTCGCGCTCAAAGCCACGGCGCACCTTGTCGATGCTGACATGTTGCAAAAAACAAAAGCAAAAACAGAATTATTGATACAAGCACAACAGGAACAAGGTGACGCTTCATGAACGATACGATCTCACGACAGCAACTTATCGAATTGACCAAACGCCTACAGGAAGCCCCTGCTTCGGTGCGGGAACTGCTCTTGCACACACTGGAAGCGATGCAGCCGCCCGATGTGCATCCTGTTGCCGCAGCAGAGAGCGTTCTGCGCCGCACCAGGGATATTTCAGCAGCGGTGATCGAGCAGGCGTTGCACCTGACGCGCGAGGGCGTGCGCCGTCGCGTGGTCGTGACCGGCATCGGCGTGCTGACTGCCGTCGGCCAGAGCGTCTCCGAGATGTGGGAAAACCTGCTGGCCGGGCATTCTGGAATCGATTACGTGACATTATTCGACGCATCCAGTTACCCCACGCGTATTGCCGCAGAGGTGAAAAACTGGGATCCCACTCGTTATATCGAACGCAAGCAGGCCCGCCGCATGGCCCGCTGCTCGCAATTTGCCGTGGGCATGGCGGAACAGGCCTTGCAGGACGCGGGGCTGTCAACCGATGGGGATCTGGGCGAACGCGTTGCCACCGTTATCGGCACGGGCCTGGGCGGATTCGACGTCTACCAGGAAGGATTGCTGAACGCAGCCAAGCTTGGCCGCTTCAGAATTCGGCCCATGGTGGCGGTGGGCGGGTTGCCCAACATGCCCGCCTTTTATAT
>JALSPL010000053.1 GCA_026985975.1 Anaerolineae bacterium
GCCTACTTCGGACATTTCTAAATTGCGACCACAACGCCAAGACACAAAGACGCAAAGAAAAATACCAGGGTTTCGCCAAGAAAGACTGGCTGCAACCCCATCATTTTTGCTATTTCGGCTACCGTCGCTGCTGATTCCGATCTTTTTCAGTGAAGCCATTCTTAAGACGCTCGCTTATTATAACAGACTCGTAACCCGCAGGAAAAAGTCTATTCGCTTTTCGTTGATAATTGACAAAACGGCGGGATGCAAGTATAATGCAAGGCGTTATTTTGGTGAATGGCCCATTCGTCTAGTGGACTAGGATGCAGCCCTCTCAAGGCTGAGACACGGGTTCGAACCCCGTATGGGCCGCCACAAACGCCGCCTTTTGGGCGGCTTTATTTTATCCTGCGTCTGGTTTTATGCCGCGCTGTGTTAGCGCTGAAGTTGGGGTTATTGGAAAATGATTTCATGTGATAAAATAATCACAAGTTGTAAGGTTGACAACAATGTCAACTGATGATTCATGCAACGCCGCATCTCTCATCCAAAACTCCATAACAAAATGTGAGGTAAAAAAAATGGGTAAAGACACATTTACCATTATTGACAATCGTACCGGTAAAAGTTATGAAATCCCAGTGACTGACGATACGATTCGGGCAATGGATTTGAGGCAGATCAAGGTTCATGAGGATGATTTTGGCACCATGAGCTATGATCCTGCATTCAAGAACACCGCCTCCACTCGCAGCAAGATTACGTTCATCGACGGGGCCAAGGGCATTCTGCGTTATCGTGGGTACCCCATTGAGGATATTGCGGAAAAAACCACCTATCTGGAAGCAGCCTATCTGACGCTGTACGGGGAATTGCCCACCAAAGAGCAATATGAAAAATGGGTCTTCGATATCACCCATCACACAATGATTCATGAAAATGTGCGTCAGTTCCTGGACGGTTTTCGTTACGATGCGCATCCCATGGGCATGTTTATCAGCACCGTCGCCGCCGAATCCACTTTCTATCCAGAGGCCAAAAATATATTCGATCAGGAGTCGGTGGAATTGCAGACCCGGCGTCTGGTGGCGAAGGTGCCGACCATCGCCGCCTTCGCCTATCGACATTCCCAGGGTTTGCGCTACTCTTACCCCGATAATGATCTGAGTTACGTGGGCAATTTCCTGAACATGATGTTCAAGATGACTGAGTTGAAGTACAAGCCCAATCCGGTCATCGAACGGGCGTTGGAAATCCTGTGGATTCTGCATATCGACCATGAGCAGAATTGCTCCACCACCACCATGCGCGTCATCGGCAGCGCCCAGGCTGATCCCTATGTGGCTGTCGCTGGCGCCGCAGCCGCGCTTTCGGGCCCGCTGCATGGCGGCGCCAATGAGCGGGTGTTGCGTATGCTCAAACGCATCGGCAGCGTCGAGAACATCCCCGAGTATCTCAAATATGTGGAAAGCGGCAAAGAGCGTTTGATGGGCTTTGGTCATCGCGTCTACAAAAACTACGATCCTCGGGCCCGCATCATCAAGAATTTCGCTCATGAGGTCTTCAAGGTCACCGGCAAGAATCCCATGCTGGATATCGCTCTGGAGCTGGAGAAACGGGCGCTGAACGAAGAGTACTTCGCCAAGCGCAAGCTGTATCCCAATGTGGACTTTTACAGCGGCATCATTTATCAGGCCATCGGCATCCCCACGGCCATGTTTACGGTGATGTTCGCCATTCCGCGCACGGTGGGCTGGATCGCTCAATGGCGCGAGATGCTGCAGGATCCGGAACAAAAGATCGCCCGTCCTCGTCAGATCTATGACGGCATCATGGAGCGCGAGTTCGTTCCCATGGATCAACGTTAAAAACTTCTCCTTTCCTCAGGCAACGACGCCCCCGGCCACCACTGGGGGCGTTCGCATTTTATCCACATGAAGCGCAGATACGTTATTCTTTTCACCGGCATTGTTTTGTTTCTGATGTTGTTCTGCGCCCTGACCGGGGCGTGGACATGGCAAAAGTTTTCGCCATCTTCTCCCATTCAGAAGCGGATATCCCGTGTGGTCAAGCCGTATCGGTTTGATCTGGTCGGGTATGAAGCGCAGGCCATTTTGTCAAAATCAGGTGATTTGATCACCCGTCCGGGCAGGCGGCTTTCATCCCAGGAGCAGAAAACGCTGGTGGAGCAGTATGAGGCGCTGGCCCAGCAGGCGCAGCATCTGAATTTCGAGATCAACCGCATTTATGCCGATCCCGATCAAAGCGATCCTGGCGCCGCCAGCCGGGATCTGCAGCAACAATTGGTGCAGACTCAGGCGTTGCTGCAGGACGCCCGGCCTATGGTCGAGGCCATCCTGCAAGAGCAAGTCGGTCACACGCTGGAGGAGATGGGGCTGGGGATGGCGGGAACGCTGTGGCCGCCGCTGTCATTCAAATTCAGCGCCCTGCCCAACTATCTGGTGGTCTCTCCGCGCGATCACATCGAGCTGGAGGCGGGCGTGCATCTGCGCCCGGACCTGACCGTGCCTCAAAAAGAGAATATCGAAGATGATGTCGCCCAGGAATTCGATGTTTCGACCCTGGTGGAGGAGCTGGGCGGCCTGGGCGTGTGGCCCACCATGCTTACTGATGAAGCGGATCTTTCATGGATTCTCAACACCATCGCTCACGAATGGCTGCACACCTACATGGCCTTTCATCCCCTGGGCTGGCACATGTTCGATAGCCCCCAAATGGACACCATCAACGAAACGGTGGCGACGATTGTGGGAGAGGAAGTGGGATCGGAGGTGGGATGGCGTTATTATGGCATTCCCAAACCAAAGCCGCGGCCGTTGCCCGAAAAGCCTGCCGAATTGCCTCCCCCTGATCCCGACAAGTTCGATTTCCGGCTGGAAATGCGGCGCACGCGTTTGAACGTGGACGAATTGCTGCAGGAGGGGAAGATCGAAGAGGCTGAGACCTACATGGAGGCCCGGCGCAAGATGTTCGTTGCTCATGGTTATTACATTCGCAAGCTGAATCAGGCCTATTTCGCCTTTCATGGCACATACGCCACCACGGGGGCCTCCACCGACCCTATTGGCCCGAAACTACGGGAATTGCGCAATCTGACGCCCGATCTCGCCACCTTTGTGCATGAAGTGCAGCGCATCGGCAAGCCCGAAGACCTGGATGCGCTGCTGGTGAAATGGCGGGCGTCAGCCCAGTAGATCGAAGAATATCTGCGGTTTGCGGCGTTGAAGGCGATTTTCCGCGGCCAGAGCCAGCCGGAACAGCGTGATTTCATCCCAATGACGGGCGGTGGCCTGCATGGCGATGGGCAGGCCGTTGGCGGCGTAGGCCACCGGGAAGGCGATGGCGGGATGTCCGGTCATATTGGCGAAGGGGGCGTAGCGCATAATCTCGGTGAGGGTGGTGAGATCGGAATCGCCCGCAGCCAGTGCGGCCGGGGGAATGGGCGGGGCGGTCAGACCGGCGGCCGGGGTGATGATGACGTCTACATCCTGGAAGGCGCGGCGGAAATGCGCCATGAGCCGGGTGCGGACGCGCTGGGCCAAAACAAAATCGCGCGCGTTGAAAGCGCGTGAAAGCGCCAGGCTGATGCGCACATCGGGGCCCAGCTCTTTGTGATGCGTTTTGTAGAAAGATTCCAGGGCCTGGTTCATCTCGGTGGTGATGGTGATGACGTGGGCGACGCGGGCCGCTTCCAGATCGGGGATAGCGATCTCGCGGACTTGGGCTCCCAGTTCCTGAAAGTGCGCCAGCATCCGTTCGTTTCCCTGCACCATCTCGGGCGCGGCGTGGCGGAACCAGGGCCAGAAGACGCCGATGGTGAGATCGCTGAGATCGGTGTTGGTCCAGTCATCGAGGGTGGGCCGGGGCTGTTGCCGGCTAAGCCGATCGCGGGGATCGGGCCCGGCAATGGCGGCGTAGACCAGGGCCAGATCGCTGACGGTTGCGGCCAGCGCTCCCACATGGGCGACGCTGAAATCCAGGGCAAAGGAGCCCGATTCGGGCACGCGGCCATAGGTGGGTTTGAGGCCCATGATGCCGCAAAAGGCCGCAGGAATCCGCACAGAGCCGCCGCCATCGTTGCCCAGGGCGATGGGGGCCAGGCCCGCGGCCACAGCCGCAGCGGAGCCGCTGGAGCTGCCCCCGGTGAAATGTCCGGGATGGTAGGGGTTGCGGGGCGTGCCAAAGTGGGGGTTGAAGCCTGTGACGCCGATGCCGATTTCGTGCATGTTGGTCTTGCCCAGCAGCAACGCGCCCGTGGCTCGCAGCCGGGCCACGACGATGGCGTCCTCTTGCACCGGCTGCCCTCCCAGGAAGCTCGTTCCCATGTGGGTGGGATAGGGCGTCATGTCCAGCTCATCTTTGATGGCGACGGGCACGCCATCCAGCAGGCTCAGAGCTTTGCCCTGACGGATGCGTTCTGCTGCGGCCCGGGCCTGACGCAGCACATCATCGGCGTCCTGCTCGATGAAGGCCCGCAATGGCGGGTCCGAGTCATCGCTCATTGTCACCGCTGTCAGAAATTTTTCGGCGACCGTCACCGGATCGCTGCTGCCATCACGGTAAGCGCGGGCGAAATCAAAGGCTGTGGCGAATTGCCAGTCCGCGGGCCGCAGGGCTGGCTGCCGGGGCCATTGTTGCTGGGGGAGTGTGAAAGCCTGCGTCGCGGGTTCACCGGCGGGGACGATGGGTTCGAATGTGGGCCAGTCGTCAAATGGCTGCTGGCGTAGCCAGGTAATCCCGGCTTGTTTCAGCAAACTGCCGAGCAGGGCGCCGCGGGTGGGGCCTTCCAACAGCGAAAGGAACAGCTTGAGCTTCCTCCCTGCCAGATAAGGCATCTGGACGGATTGGAGATCATAGATCTGCGCGGGCGTTTGTGGGGACATAATGGAGCTCCAGGGAAAAAGCTGACGCCCTGACGAGGGAGTCGCCAGGGCGTCGAAAGGAATGCGGTTTAATTTGCGCCGTCAGAGGCGTGACGCACGGAGCGCTCCTCGCGTTATTCGGATTCCGAGGCAGAGGTCTCTTCTGGAACGGGTGCGGGAGCTGGTTCCACGATTTCTTCAGGAGCCGGAGGAGGCGGGGGCGCACTTTCTTCGATGGGCTGAACGGGTTGCGTTTCCTGAGGAGCCGGGGTCGGCGGCGTCAGTTGCTCAGCAGGCGTCGTGGGCCGGGTGGGTTCCTCGGGAGCGGGCGGCGGG
>JALSPL010000054.1 GCA_026985975.1 Anaerolineae bacterium
TGTTCTTTGCTCAACAAAAAGGTGCATCCTCGCAGCATGATACCTGTTCCATCAGATAATGGGTGCTTCAACGATGCACCAAAATCTCAAGTTCCAATCAACTCTTCCACTAACTTAATGACATTGACTGTTTACTGCTCACTGCTCACTGCTCACAACCCAGCCAAGGCCCAGCGCGGCCAGCTTCTCGGGCGTGGGGATGCCGTTCTGATCCCAGCCGGCCAGCTCGTAGTACCAGTCCTTGGCCTGTTCCAGCTCTTCGGGGGTGAGGGCGATGCCTTCGGAGCGCCCGCCTTGCAGAGGTTTATAGAGCTTTTTGGGCAGAGAATCGTCTTCGCGGGTGAAGCCCTCGCGGGCGTTGAAGGCCCGCAGCATGTTCAGCACCCGCTCGCCGATCTCCTGAATGCCCTCGATGCCCAGATCCCAGCCGATAGTCGCCTGGATGAGCTCAGCCAACTGGTCGGGGCCATAGAGATGCCAGGAGGGACCGAAGACGAACTGGCAGATGTTGAAGCTGTTCAGGGCCATGTAGAGCTTCTCGGTGGTCAGCGCGAAATTCACCTTTTCCTTGTTCAGCACCTTGTTGGGCTGCGCCTCGCCCAGGCCCAGCATGGCCATGCGCTCGGGATACCACTTCCAGGAAGGATCGTGCTCGCTGGACTGGTGATCGGCGCCGTAGGGATTCACCGCGTAGATGAGGCCCAAAGAGCGCTTGACCTGAGGCATGTGCGCGGGCAATTCCTGGTTTTTGACGGTTACGACCAGATCGACGGCTTTGGGGCCAAAGACTTCAGCAGCCCGGGCCGAGCCCTCGGCCAGGATAGCGCCAAAGCCCTCCTTCTTGGCGATCTGTTCCACCATCTGCACCATGGCCTCGGCATTGCCAAAGGTCAGGCACACGCCATCGGTGTCCTCTTTGCTGATGTAGCCATGCTCGAACGCATCCATGGCCCAGGCGATGGTGGCCCCGCAAGAGATGGTGTCCATGCCATACATGTTGCACAGCTCGTTGGCGTAGGCCACCGCTTCGATGTCGCTGACATTGCAGTAGGAGCCGAAGGTGGCCAGGGTTTCATACTCGGGCCCGCCATATTTTGGATTCAGCTTGTAACGGTTCTCCGCTTCCACCACGCGCTTGCAGCGCACCGTGCAGGCGTAGCAGGTGTCTCGCTCCTTGAGGATGGTGTCGGCCATGTGGTGGCCCGAAATCTCGTGGGCGCAGGCGAAATAGCCGCTATCCCAGTTGTGGGTGGGTAGTCCGCCGCCCTTGCTCTGGCCTTTGACGATCTCGGCCGTGCCCAGCAGGCCCATGCCATAGATGTCGGAATCTGGGAACTCTTTGACGCCCCATTTGGTGAGCTGGGTCAGGCCCTTCATGTCTGCGAATTTGGCGTTCTTCTTGCTGCCCCGCACCACCACCGCCTTCAAATTCTTGCTGCCCATGACCGCGCCCATGCCCGTGCGGCCATTGGCCCGATTGGCGTTGGTGATAACCGCGGCGAAGCGCACGCCCTTCTCGCCCGCGGGCCCCACCTGGGCGATGTGCACCCGCTTGTCCCCCAGCTCCTCCTTGAGGATATCCTCCACCTCGCCCGTGACCTTGCCCCACAGATGCGAAGCATCTCGCAGCTCGGCCTGGCCTTCCTTGACCCACAGATAAACCGGTTTGGGCGCTTTGCCGTGGAAGACGAAGGCGTCGAAGCCCGCGAACTTCATCTCTGCCGGGAAAAACCCGCCCGACTGGGAATCACCCACCGCGCCGGTGAGGGGCGACTTGGCGTTAATGGTGAGACGGCTCTGGCCCGAGATAGGCGCGCCCGTGGGCCCGCTGATGGCGAAAGTGAGGGTGTTTTCGGGCGCCAGCGGGTCCACGCCCGCGGGCGAATGTTTGAGCAGATAATAAAGCCCGAAGCCCGTGCCGCCCGCATATTTGCGATAGAAGTCCTCGGGCGGCGTCTCCACCTCCAACTTACCTGTATCGAGATGGACGTGTAAAATTTTTCCTGCATATCCGTACATAAAGACCTCCTATTGAATAATTTGCCACGAAGACACGAAGGAACGAAGCCACGAAGAAAAAATGCATTAACGCACGACGCGATGAATGCCATTTTTGAGTAAAGCGGTGTTGAAATTGATGAGATAGCCCAATCTTAACCCAGTTGCAGTCAGATATGAAATCACCTGCGCCTTGAAGACCGGCGTCATTTCTTCCACTGCTTTGACTTCCACAATGACCAAATCCGCCACGAGCAAGTCCAGGCGTTGCTTCCCAAGAAGATGCTCCCGATAGTACACAGAAATGGGCTTTTGTCGGATGAAGGGCACACCGCGGGCGGCAAGTTCGATACAAAGAGCCTCTTCATAAAACTTTTCCAGAAACCCCGGGCCAAGCTGGCGATGCACGGCAAATGCTGCATCCAGCACTTGCTTTCCAATCTGTTCGATAGGTTCAGGTAGAAGCTGGTGCCCCTTTCGGGACCATGACTTTGCAGACATCCTTCGTCTCTCTGAATCAGGATCACACAGGCAAAAAACGGTGGGACGAAGACACAAACGACCTATCCTTTGTGTCTTCGTCCCTTCGAGCCTTCGTGTTTCTTACTGTTAACGAGACTTCACGGCTTTGACCGCTTCCTCAAACGCGTTCAGGGTGTAATCCACGTCCTCCTCGCTGAGGGCGTAGCACAGGAACCAGGGCTCGCGGCCGTCGGAATCGGGCTGCACGCCACGGGCGATAAGCTCCATGGCGATGGCCTCATACAGATCGCCGTCGCCTTCCAGGTAGCTGCGGAAATCGGTGGGCATCTCATCACTCCCAATGAACAGGCTGAACATGGCCGGCGCGCCCGTCACCACGTGGGGGATGTCCGCGTCGTTCAGGATTTCATCGATGCCATCCATCAGGCGCTGGCCGCGCTGGCCGATGGTCTCGATGACAGGCTCCTCTTCCAGCGTTTGCAGCGTCGCCGCGGCCGCAGCCACCGCCACGCCATTGCCCGAATAGGTGCCGCCGTGGGCCATGGCGCCGGGTTGGATGGTCATCATCACCTCTTCCTTGCCGGCGATGGCCGCCACGGGGAAACCATTGCCCATGGCCTTGGCGTAGGTCGCCAGGTCGGCCTTGATGCCGAAATACTCCTGCGCGCCGCCATTGGCCAGCCGGAAGCCGGTCTTGACCTCGTCGAAGATGAGGACGATGCCATATTTTTCGGTGAGCTCGCGCATCTTCTCCAGATAGCCGGGCAGGGGGAAGATGCCCGCGGCGTTGCCCAGCACCGGCTCGACGATCACCGCGGCAATGTCGTGCCACTTGGTGGCGATGGTTTCTTCCAGGCGCTCGAAATCGTTGAAGGGCAGATTGATGACGTACTGGTTGATGCCCAAAGGAATGCCGCTGGTGGTGGCGGCGGAGATGGGGCTGCGGCGGGAGCCAAGCATCCGTTTGTTAGAAGAAGCAGTGCTGTACATGAAATAATCCACCTGACCATGATAGCAGCCTTCGAACTTGATGAACTTCTCGCGGTTGGTGTAGGCCCGGGCGATGCGCAGCGCGTGCATGGTGGCCTCGGAGCCGGTGTTGGTCAGGCGCACCTTGTCGTTGCCCGTCATCCGGGTCAGACGTTCCGCCACCTCGATTTCCAGGGGCGTGGTCCAGGCGAAGACCGTGCCGTCGCCGATGGTCTCCTTCACCTTCTGCACCACTGCATCATAGCCGTGGCCCAGGATGATGGGGCCAAAGCCCAGGCGATAGTCGATGTAACGCTTGCCGTCCATATCCCACACATACGCGCCCTTGCCGCCCTTGACCACCAGGGTGTCTTCATCGCCCCAGTAGCGGAAGTTGGAATTGACGCCATAGGGCATCACCTTGCTGGCTCGTTGGAAATACTCGCGGGTTTTGGGTCCTTGCATGCTCATAAATGAATTCTCCTGTTTGATGAATAGAAATCGTTGGTTGTGTTTAATGGTAAGTTATTGAGATTTGGTTGAGATTTGTAGAGATTGGGAGCTTAAATCTCGACCAATCTCTATGAATCTCCATGAATCTCCCTCCTCACACCCACCCTTCCTCGACGATGGTTTCTTCGGCGGTGATGCCACGTTTGGCCAGCTCGCGGAAAAAGATGTCGGTGGGAAGGGCGAGTTCGGCGGAGACCACGCCTTTGGCCAGGGTCTGGCCGTGGGCGATGAGTTGGGCTCCGATGCTGAGGGGGATGCCCACATTCTTGAAGTAGGCCGATGGCCCGCCCCATTTCTCTTGCGGGGGATGATGATTGCGATAGGTGGCCACAACCTTGCGCCCGTTGCGCACGCCCGTCACCTGCACCACCAGGCCATAGGCCCAAACCGGATTTTCCTTGCTGGCGGGGTTCTCCCACAGCAGTTTGGACATGACATCGATGGTGGGCATGGTTTCGCCGCCGATGGTGACCGGGCGGCTGGAAAGCAGCCCCCCGCGCATCAGCGTGCCCATCATCTCCATCACATGAGGCGGGAAACAGCCCCGCACAGCGGCTCGGCGCAGAGAAGAAAAAGAAAAGGGCAGGGTGTAAGCCTCGTCGTGAGGAACATAGTACACCATCTGTTCCCCAATGTGCTCATGGAACCGCACCTTGATCCCACCCGACATGGGGGGCGTGGGATGCCATTCGCCATCTTCGAAATAAACTTCGTCTCGCTCCCCCTCCTCGGGATTGAACTCCCACAGGGTGGTGCGCAGGAGGCCGGGTGCGGGGGCCAGGCTGCGAAAGGCCGCAAAAAAGACCTCCACTTCGTGGATCTCGTCCATCTGCTCCCAGGCCCGGCGCACCATCATGTTGGTCTGGCCGGGCGTGGCGCCCACGCCGGGGATGAAGATCATGTCTTTCGCCAGGGCTTTCTCGTGCAGTGCAAACTGCGGGTCCTCGCTGGAAAGATCCAGGCCATTGACGCCCACCTCCACGCAGGCGGTGTTCACGGCCAGATCATATTTGAAAGGCAGGCCATTGACCACCACATCGAACTGAGGGAAAAGTTTCAACATGCCGTCGTAGTCATCGGCATTGAAGAAAATGGGTTTGAGCCGGGCGTCGCCGATGTCGTTCACCAACGCAGTGACGGCCTCCAGATTGTAATCGGCCACCACGATCTCATCGAAATCGCTGTACGCGGCCAGGTCTCGGGTCGTTTCCTTGCAGACGGCG
>JALSPL010000055.1 GCA_026985975.1 Anaerolineae bacterium
CGGGCCGGTCGGGGCCCAGTTCGCGGGCGATGTCCGCCAGCAGCGAGGGCAGACGCCGGGGTGATTCATAAAAGATGAGGACGCCCGGCTCGGATTTCAGGCTCTGTAGCAGCTCGGTTCGGGGCTTGGCCTTGCGCGGCGGAAATCCCAAAAAAGTGAAGCGATCGGTGAGCAGGCCCGACGCGGTGAGCGCCGTCAGAAAAGCGCTGGGGCCCGGGATCGGCACGGGTTGAAATCCGGCCTCGATGGCGGCCCGCACCAGTTGATAGCCGGGATCGGAGATGACGGGGGCGCCGGCGTCGCTGACCAGGGCCACTGATTCGTCGTTGGCCAGTCTGTTCAGGATGTTCTGAACTTTAGCAGACTCGTTGTGCTCGTGCAGACTGATGAGGGGCTTGCGGATGTCGTAGCGGGCCAGCAACCTGCCTGTGTGACGCGTATCCTCGGCCGCGATGACATCCACCTCTTTCAGAACGCGTAATGCTCGCAAGGTGATGTCTTCGAGATTGCCGATGGGGGTGAAAACGAGGTAGAGGGTCATTGTTGCGGATTGTTTTCTGCCGGGGGCGGCGCTTTGTAAAAAAGCTCGATGTGGATGCCATCGCCGCGGACTTCCGCTCTAGGGAAAACGCCGGTCGCATCCCAGACGGCGACATCCTGGTTGAGGCCGTCGGCGATGACGTCCAGGTTGGCTCCGACGTAGATGCCGGTCACCGCCCACCCCATGATCAATCGATCCATGGCCACCCGGCCCGCGGGCTGCTGATCTTCGGGCAGCGTGGCCACATAAGCGTTCATCTCGTTGTGGAGGGCGACAATGGCGTCGCGCAGGGCGATGCCGATGGCCGGGCGTTCAGCCGTCCAGTTGGCGACCAGGGGGACGCCGTAAAGGCCGCTGGCGGCCCGATATTTGATGGCCAACCATTGCACCTCGTCGAAGGTTATCCGGGCCCGATCATCCCCGTTCATTTCCTCCCGAGCCAGTTGTTCCCGATAATAAACCTGACGACCCAGATCTTCGTCGATGAGGCTGTTCTCCAGGTTGCGGGCGGCTGCGGCCGAGGCGGCGCCGCCGCGTTGGCCCCAGTCGTCCACATAAAACTGTGCGGCATCCTGACGTTCTTTTTGTAGCTTGGCGATGGCTTCGGGATAGACGAGGGGTTTCTGCAAGATGGGGGCCAGCGGGAAGGTCGGGAGAGACGCGGGCGCGTAATCCAGCACCGGAATGGCGCTGATGGCCTGACCGCGGGCGATGTCGCCAAGCTGGATGTAATGCTTGCCGATGTCCGTCAGCAGCGTCTTGCGTAGCGCTGGCGTCAGTTCGGGGCTGAATTGGGCGATGGTCAGCGCCTGTTCCAGATTTTGGACGGCGTTTTCTTTCTCTTTTAGATCTGTCCAGCCTTCGGCTGTCTGCACGAGGATTTGCGCTCGCAAATAGTCGGGCAGGTCTGGTAGAACCATGGCCAGGTTCGCTGTGTATTGCAAAAAGATGCGGGCGTCGGCCTGGCGCTCGATGGGGATGAAGCGATGCGCCAGCACATTCATCCAGCCCAGGCGCTGATTGGAGGGCAGATTGGGGGTGAGCAGGGTGATGGCAGCGGCCGTATCCAGCTCGTCAGTGGCCATGGCCTGACGATAAACCAGGTCGGGGGGGGCTCCCGCCAGAGACCACACCGCCAGACCGGCGGAGATGCGTTGCGGTTCGGGCATCTCCCAGGGCGTTTTCCACAGAGCCGAGGTCGGACTGTAACTGATTTTGACGTATGCGACAATCGCGCCTACGCCAATAGCAAGCAGGACGAAAAGCAGGACGATCAGCGCCCAGAAGATGGGCGGTGGGCGGCGGCGGGCGGGGATGGGGGCGGCGGGCATGATGTCGGGAAGTCGGACGTCAGTCGACCCAGAGATTGGGCGCAGCGAAAGGGTTGTGGCGGCGTTCGTGGCCTACCGTGGTGAAGGGACCGTGGCCGGGAAAGAGGGTGTAGTCGTCGGGCAGGGTGAAAATTTGCTCGTTGATGGCCCGGATGAGTTGACTGTGACTGCCCCCGGGCAGATCGGTGCGCCCGACGCTTTCGCGAAAGACCGTATCTCCCACCCAGGCCCGGCGGCCCGAATGATCCACGAAGATGATGGAGCCGGGCGAGTGGCCGGGGACATGGCGGATTTCCAGGCTGTCATCTCCCAGCGTCAACTTGTCGCCATGAGCAAGATAGCTGTCTACTGCTGGCGGCGGGCCCCATTCCCAGCCCAGCCATGTTTTGACGGCCACGGGCGTATAATCCAGCACCGGCTGTTCGTCTCGATGTAGATGAAAGGTTGCGTCCGTTTTGTTCTTGATGTCGGGAACGGCGAGGACGTGATCAAAATGGGCGTGGGTGTTGATGATGCGGGTGAGACGGGCGCCGGTTGTTTCCAGCAAGTGCATGATGTCGTTGAGGTTGCCGCCCGGGTCGATGAGCCAGCCCTCGTCGCTCTTGGCATCGACCAGAAGAAAGCAGTTGACGCGCAGCGGCCCCACGGTAAGATGATGGATGTTCATGGTTTTATGATTCCGGGCGTCCGGTGAGTTTGAGAGAACGCGCCCGGCGGTAAAGGCGGTGATAGGCCCGGGCCGCGGCGTCCACCGAATAATCGCGGGTCATGGCTTCGTTTTGAATGTCCCGCCAGATGTCGGGGTGATGGTGGATTTCGATGGCCCGCACCACTGCGGCGTAGAGCGCCATGCAGTCATAAGGCGCAAAAGTGAAGCCGGTTCCGGTGTGGGGAGGTTTGTGATCGGCCACGGTGTCTTTGAGGCCGCCGGTGGCATGAACGACCGGCACAGCGCCATAGCGCATGGCCTTGAGCTGATCCAGGCCGCCGGGTTCGTGCCGCGAGGGCATGAGGAAGATGTCGCTGCCGGCGTAAATGCGCCGGGCCAGGGATTCATCGTAGCCGGCGTGGTAGGCAAGCTGGCGGGGATAGCGTTGCTGTAGATCGTCAAGGATGTGGTGATAACGCTGATCGCCAGAGCCCATGATGGCGAATTGCACCGGCAGCAGTCGCAGCATCGGCTCCAGAACAGCGGTGAGAATGTCGAAGCCTTTCTGATCGGTGATGCGAGATGTCAAGCCGATAACGATGGCGTCGGCGTCGATTTCAAGCCCCATCCGCTCTTGTAAATCGCGTTTGCAAATCTGCTTGCCTGTCAGATCGTCGCTGCTGAAACGGGCGGGCAGCGCTGTATCTGTTGCGGGATTCCATGCTTCGACGTCAATGCCGTTGAGGATGCCGAAGAGGCGCTCACTGCGATCCCGCAGGATGGGATCCAGGCCCTCCCCGAATTCGGGCGTCTGGATTTCTCGGGCGTAGGAGGGGCTGACGGTGGTGATGATGTCGGCGAAGATGATGCCGCGACCCATCATGCTCACCACCTGATTGAGGCTGGGGGCGATGTCGGGGTGGGCGATAAAGCCATGCTGTTCGATGCCCGCAATTTGCAGCACCCGATAGCCAAAGATGCCCTGGTAGCCCAGATTGTGTATGGTGTAGACGACTGCGGTGCGGGCGAAGAAGGGATCATCTTTGTAGGTGGTGCGCAGCCAGTTGGGGATCAATGCGGTTTGCCACTCGTTGCAGTGGAGAACGTCGGGCCGCCAGTCGAGATGTCGCGCCGCCTCCAGGCTGGCGCGGCTGTAAAAGACGAAGCGCTCGCCATCGTCGGGGAAGGAGTAGATGCCCTGGCGAGAGCCGAAGAACCGTTGATGCTCGATGAAATAGATAGGGAGGTCGGGATCGGGCGCCCGCCACAGGCTGGCCCATTCCACATCGTTTTCGAAAGGGACGGGAAAATGCGCCAGCACCCGTTTCAGTCCCAGTTTTTCGGGATTGATCAAGCCGTAGCGGGGCAGGATGACGCGTATATCATCGCCCAGCCTGCGGATGGCCCGCGGCAGGGCCGCGGCCACCTGGGCCAGGCCGCCAGTGGCAGCGTAGGGCAGGATTTCGGCGCTGAGGTAGAGAATGTTCAGCGAATCAGACATGGGACGATCCTATCGCATTCCGTTCGGATGCACAAAAAGGGAACAGACGTGGCGTCCGTTCCCTCTCGATGATGAGCCTTGGTTGGGTTATGGGCGGACGCGTTGACATCCGCCAAAAGCTGCCGTCTGGCGTTTTAGCTTTCTTCTTCGACTTCGAAGACCTGCCGACCGCGATAGGTTCCGCAGTAGGGGCACACCTGATGCGGGGGGATCTTGGCTTTGCAACTGGGGCAGGTGATGAGGTGGACGCGACTCAGGGCGTCGTGGGCGCGACGGCGATTGCGGCGGCCTTTGGAAAGCTTTTGTTTGGGATGGGGAGTCATGATTCGTAATCTCCTGGTATAAAAAAGTAATCAGTAAGCAGTAATCAGTAAGCAGTCGCCATGAACACCAGCTCACCAATAAGGATGAAAATGAGCAAGTCAATCTGGCGGGACAGCCAGGCCCGTAAAACGTAATGCGTGAGGCGTAATGCGTAATGCGTAATGCGTAATGCGTAAAATCGCTACGTTTTACGTTTTTACGCATTACATCCCTCGCTGCTGCGGCCAACGTGGCCGTGAGGACTTTTTGCCTTGCGTCTTTTTCCTTTTGACTTATTTACGAAGCAGGCGCCATGAGCGATTGCACGCCAATAAGGATGAAAATGAGTAAGCCAATCTGGCGGGACAGCCAAGCCCATAAAACGTAATGCGTATGGCGTAAGGACCTCACGTTTTACGTTTTACGCATTACGTGGTTGAGCGCCAGGCCAACGTTGGCTTCGAGAGCGTCTCTGCAAACGACGCCAACGTTTATTTACGAAGCAGTTACGAGACGTCCTGGTTTTTTTCCAGAAAGAGGCTGAGGGCCGCCCAACGGGGATCGATATCCTCGACTTGGCAGGTGCAGGTTTCGATATTGAGATTGGCGCCGCAGACAGGGCAAAATCCTTTGCAATCGGGCCGACAAAGGGGCGTCATGGGCAGAGCCAACAGAATGGACTGCCGCAGAATCTCGCGCAGATCGAGAATGTGATGTTCGTCGATAAGCAGGGCCTGGTCCTCGTCTTCATCGCCCGTCTGCAGCGGCTGTCCGGTGGCGAGATCGACGGTGGGGATAAATGCCTCTTCG
>JALSPL010000056.1 GCA_026985975.1 Anaerolineae bacterium
CCCTGGCGATGGTGGCGTCGGTCAGCCCGAAAGCGTCCAATACCGGGCCGGGGAAATAATAACCGGTGCGGCCCAGCACCGTTGTGGCCATGGGGACGGGATCGTCGTCGGCAATGCGGGCCAGCGACGGCATGGTTTCGCGCCACCAGACGTCCAGATGCCGGGTGTCGCGGGTGAGAAAAGCAAGCGCTGGTAGATCGATTTGGGCGAGAATGAGCAAAAGCAGGAGCGAATGCGCCCATAGCCGATGCGTGTGACGCCATTTTTCCCATCCCGCCAACGCTATCCAAATCCACACAGCCAGGGTGGGCAGCATCAAGCGTTGCAAGGGCATCCAGTCGCCTGCGCCCACAGCGGCCACCAGCAGGGTGTAGGCCAGCGTGAGGAGCAACGGCATGAACGCGGCGTAACGGCGGGCGGCCCAGGCCAGGGGCAGCCACCAGATAAGCCCCCATTTCAACGCCCAATTGCCCAGATAGCTGCGGCTGAGCAGCCAGAAGTTGTCTGGTTGCGTTTGCATGGCCGTGAGAAATCCCGCTTTGGCTATCAGGCTGTTTGGGATCAATGCGCCATAATAACGCCAGCGCCAGGCCAGGTAGGGCAGAAGAATGAGCAGATAAATCCCTGCCGCCCGCGCCGCGTCCCGCCGATTTTTTCGATAAAAATGCCAGCCGATGAGCAACGCGGTCAATCCCATGGCCTCGGGCCGGGTAAGGGAGGCCAGCGCCAGGGGCAAGGCGTAGAGGGCCGCCCGCCAGCCGGTGACGGGATGGGAGGAAAACAGGGGGAGATAGAGGGCCAGGCTGATGGTGATAAGGAACAGATAAAGAGGCGTCTCCAGGCCCGCTACCGTCCAGAATGCCAGCGAGGTGCTGGCGGCCGCCAGCCACAATGCCAGTAGCGCACTGGTTTTCGAGATGAAGCGTCGGGCGACCCAGACTATCGTCGTCACCGTGGCTATCGTTGCCAGCAGGCCCAAGATCTTGCTGGCGATGATGGGGTTCAACCCCCAGCGTTGCGCTATCCCCAGCAGCAGCGTCCAACTGAAATTGGTGTAGCCCTCCACCCGTTCGCCGACATTGAACGTCAGCCCCAGGCCTTGCGCCCAGTTGCGGGCGTAGCGAAAGGAGATGTAGGCGTCTTCGATGGTGGCATGCCAGAACCAGACGATCTGCGCTGTCAGCAACAGCGAAGCGGAAAGGTAGGCGAAGGGGCGTCGATAGGCGTTCATGCCGGAAGCGGGCCTCAAAGATAGCCCAGGGATCGCAATCGTTCCTGGATGATGTCCTGATCTTCGTGGCTGAGGTCGGCGCTGGTCCCGGGGGATGGGGCGGCGTCGCTGGCTCCGGCGCGGGTGATGTCGCCCGTCACGAAATCCAACACCCGGCCATCCATTCCGGCGGGGATGGGCAGCCCCAGCAAGTGCAGGATGGTGGGGGCCAGGTCTTGCAGGCGGGCGGAGGCGATGGTGGCGGGAATGGCGTCGACGGGCGCCGGCCTCCAATCGACAGGCTTGACGCCGGGCCCCAGGGCCAGGAGAATTCCCTGCGGGGCGTGATTGCCCGTCAACTCGCCGCTGTCGCCGGTCTGCGCCGTTGTGGGATTGTTGCGGATGATGGCGTTGAAGCGCATATCGTCATTTCGCACGGGCTCGATGATGAGATCGGGGGCGTAGGCCAGCATCGGGCCTGCGTAAAGCTCTGAGCGATCATAGATGTCTGCGATGAATTGGCTATCGGCGTCGAATGCCAGGAGCGCTGCGATGAGTTCTGCGGCCAGATCGTCCAGGTCGGATTCATCGACAATCCCTTGCGGTTCGCGACCGCGGATATTGAAACGGATGCCGCCGGATGGGCTGTAAACGGCCCGGGTGCGGGACCAGTCGATGCGGGTCATCCAGGGGGCGATGGCGGGCGGTCGACGGATGTCGCGCAGGCCGGGCAAGCTGCGCTTGATGCGACGCAGGCCGGGGCGCTGACGAAGCCGTTGCCACAGGTCGGGCTGCGCTGCGGGAGGCGGCGCTGTCAGTGCGAGCCAGCCGTTGTCTCGCAGCCAGGCGTTGATGTGAAAGGCCCGGGTCACGGGCGAGAAGCCGTGATCCGAGAGGATGATGACGGTGGGGTCGGGCCCGGCTTCGTTCAGCAAGTCGGCGATGGCGGCGTCGATGGCCTGGTAGGCGGCCAGCAGCTCGGGCAGCAGGCGTCGGGCCTCGTCGGGGTTGTGGCGGGGATGATCGGGATGCAGAAGATGCAGGGTGTAGTGCTGCAAACGATCGGTGGCGGTGAAGACGGCGACCATCGCGTCCCAATCATCCTGCTGCAACAGCCAGCGCGCGGCCCGGCCCCGCGCCTGGATGGCCCGGGTGGTGGCGCGGATGAAATCCCGCAGTTTCATGCCAGTGCGCTCGACGTTGATGACGTAGTCGGGAACCGCCGCCAGCAAGCGCTCGCGTAGTTCGGGCGGCTGGGTGAAGAGGGCGCGCACGTCGGGGGTGAGCATGCCCGCCACCACCGCACCGTCGGGAAAGGCCCGGGGCGGGTAGGTCATGGGGATGTTGAGCAGGGCGATGCGGCGGCCCGCCGCGGCCGCGTATTGCCAGAAGCTGGGCGCGCGGATGGAAGCGGCGGTGTTGAGCGCGAGCCCGTAATCGTCGGGGCGCTGGGCCACGAATCCAAAAATGCCATGTTTGCCGGCGTTGACGCCGGTGGCGAAGGTGGTCCAGGCGATGGATGATTCGGGGCGAATGGTGGAGGTGAGGTCGCCCCAACGCCCGCGCGCTTTCAGCGCCGCCAGCGTGGGCAGCGACCCATCTTCGAGCCAGGGATCGAGGATGCGCCAATCAGCGCCGTCGAGTCCGATGATGAGGATCATGAGAGGTATCCCAGGCCGCGCAGGCGGTCGGCGATGGCCTGATTGTCGGCGTCGGAGAGGGCGCGGGCGGGGTCGGGCGGGGGCAGATCTGGGCCGATTTGGGGCGGGTGGGTTTGCAGAAAGTCCGGTTCGAAGATGTCGGCGATGACCTGGCCATCCATGCTTTCGGGGACAGGCAGGCCCGCCAGGTGCAGGATGGTGGGGGCCAGATCGATGAGTCCGGGCGTGCGGGCCAGGCGTCCCGGCCGGATGTGCGGGCCCGCGGCCAGGAACATGCCATCGGGCCGGTGATCGCCGCTGCGCAATAGTTGGCCGGGCGGGATGGGCGTGATCAGCGTGGAGCCCAGGGTGGGCACGGCCGCGTAATCATCATCCAGGGTGAGGATGATGTCGGGGAATTGGGTGACGTAGGGCCCGGCGTAGAGCGCTTCGCGCGTGGCGATGTCGGTGACCAGTGGCGTTCCCTTGCCGGGGATGCGCAGGTCCCGGGCCTGCCGGATGATGAATTCTCGCAGTTTGGGCGCGGCCGCGGGACTGACCGGGCCGGGCTGCGCGCCGCCGGTGCGGTGAAGATAAATGCCCACGACGTTGTTGTAGAGGGGCGCAGCCCAGGCCAGAGTGTTGTCCCAATCTACGGCGTCGGCCAGGTGGCCATGCTGCTGCACGGTTTTGCGGGCCTCGGGGGGGAGGATGCGTTTGGCCAGGTCGGTGAGCCAGGGGGCGTTGCGCTTGACCCGTTGCATCCAGCTCGATTTGCTCATGCGCAGCCGCAGCAGGTCCAGCTCCAGCAGCCAGTTGTTGAGATGCGCCCAATGGCGGGCCGCCGGGCCGAAGCCATGGTCTGAGAGCATGAGGATGGCGGTCTCGGGTCCGGCCATATCAAGCATCGCACCCAATATCTGATCCAGCAACGCGAAGTAGTCCTGCAATCTGTTGGCGATGCGAACGTCGAGGCGGCGGGGATTGGCGCCCGGTTGCAGGTAATGCCAAAAATGATGGGATAGGCGATCTGTGCCGGTAAAGACGACTGAGAAAACATCCCAGGGCCGGGCTTGCATAAATCGCAAGCTGTGCATGCCCCGACGTTCGCTCATGTGCATGATGTCTTGCAGCATGCTCAGGGGCGGGGGCAGGTCTTCCCGTCGCAGAGGCCGTCCGGGTCGTCCATATTCGAGATCGATGATATAGTCGTTAAGGGATTTTGCCAGGGAACGCGGCTGAATCCAGTCGCGGGCTCGGGGCGGCGTGAGCATGCCGCTGATGGCGAAGCCATGTATCGGGCGCAAGGGGTAGCTGAGGGGCGTGTTGATGCTGCCCACGGTGCGACGGGCGGCGCTGAGATAGTCCCACAGCAGCGGGGCGCGGATGTCGGTGCTGTTGACGGGCGTTCCTTCCCCGCGCAGGTTGGCGGCGGGCGTGTCCGCGATCCGGGTGAAGTTGAGGATGCTGTGCTTGCCGGGATTGACGCCGGTGACGAAGGTGGCCCAGGCCGGGGCGGTGAAGGGCGGTTGGGTGGAGCGCAGGGGGCTCCAGGCCGCGCGTTTCCGCAATCTGGCCAGATTGGGCATTTCGTCCAGATCGCAGAGGGGACCGAAGATGTCCCAGGTTCCGCCGTCGAGGCCGATGATGAGGGTTTTCATAGCGATTTGCTCAGCGCCCGACGATGCGCGAGGCTTGCAGATTCAGAAAAAGCAGGGAGATGAAAATCAGGGAAGGGAGCCAGTTTTGGCGTCGGGGCGGCAGCAATGCTTCCCATCCCGCCAACAGCAGGACGGCGATGGGGAGCAGGGCGGGAAAGAGGTAGCGGCCCTGGGGCTGCCAGGCGGAGCCCAGCATGGGCGTCCAGGTTTGCAACAAGATGAGGCTGGCCGCCAGCAGGGAGAAGATGATGAGGCCGCGGTCGACGTTGGCGCGTTGCTGTATGCGACGGCTCAGGCCCCACAGCGCCGCCAGGGTGGCTGCGGCCAGAAAGAGGTAGGTGAGCCAGGGGAAGGGGCGGTTCAGCCAGCCGAAATCGCCCCAAAAGCTGATCCAGGTGAAGCCGGCGTAGAGGCCGTAGCGCAGCAGAGAGGGGACGTCCCAGACGGCGGGGGTGAGGAGGCGGCTGAAGTAGCCTGCGGGCAGGGGTAGGTGGCGCTCCAGCCAGGTGAAGAGAGGAGCGGCCAGGGGGGCGGCGCGATGGCCGTCGCCGTTGGTGAGCAGTGGCAGGCCTGCTGCGTCGGTAAGTGCGAGCTG
>JALSPL010000057.1 GCA_026985975.1 Anaerolineae bacterium
GTAATCAGTTTACAGTGTTCTGTGGCGGCGGCCCGTCGCATTTGCCCAAGGCGCTTTAGCGTCTTTCAGCTATGAGCCTGGGCCTATCAGCCCCAGGCGGAGGCGGCAGACGTTAACCTCCAACTGAGATAGGACACACCCAATTCAAAAGAACCAAAATCGCACTACCGACTGCTCATCTTCATGTCCATCGAACTGATCATTTTCGACGTAGACGGCGTCCTCAAGGAGATCGTTGATCCCTACATGCTTCTGCACCGCCATTTTGGCACAGTTGAGGAAGGCCGCCGCCACCTTCAGGCCTTTCGCGACGGTCACATCACCTATCACGAGTTCGCTCAGTTGGATGCGTGGTCGTGGCGAGGCCAACGAGTGGATGAGATCAAGGACGTTTTGCGCAGCACGCCCTGGACGCCCGGCGCATTCGAGACGGCTGCAGGCCTGAAAGCGCGCGGCATCCCTTTCGTGCTCCTCAGCTCTGGCTTCGACCTGAATGTGGAGGATGTGGCCGACGATATGGACGCCCGCAGCTGGTGCGCCAACATCCTGTACAGAGACCATGGGCGCATTGTTGGCAGCATGGCGGTGCGCGTGCCCTATGCTGGCAAAGGCCCCATCGTGCGGGAGATCATCCAGCGCTGGGGTGTTGATCCCGCCCGAGTGCTGGCCGTGGGCGATTCCGACACCGACATCCGCATGTTCGAGCAAGTGGGTCATGCAGTCGCCATCCGCCCACGTTCGGATGCTGTGCGTCGGGCTGCAGATGCAAGCATGCCCGACTTGACAGCCTTTATCGCCTTTATCGACAAGATTGAGGAATAGGAGAAGGAATGCTCATCCCGATCCCGATCCCAATCCCAACCCCAATCCCAAAACCATGTCAATCATCGTAACCGGCTCCATCGCCTGGGATTATCTGATGCGTTTTCCGGGCCACTTCAAAGATCATATTTTCGCGGGGGATAAAATCTCCGTCAGTTTTCTGGTGGATGACAAAGAGCGCCACCGCGGCGGCACCGCCCCCAACATCGCCTATAATCTGGCGCTGCTGGGCGAACGCCCGCAGATCGTGGGGGCCGCGGGCCTGGATTTCAGCGATTATCAGGATTGGCTGGAGAGCGTCGGCGTCGATACATCACTGGTGCGCGTCCATCCCGACGAATTCACCGCCACCTTCAGCGTTATCACCGATCTGGATCAAAACCAGATTGCCAGTTTTCACACCGGAGCCATGGCCCGCGCCCGCGACATCGATCTGCGGGAGGTGGGGGCGCAGAACATCGACTGGGTGATCATCTCACCCGATGATCCCGTGGCCATGGTGAATCATACCGAAGCCTGCCGCGAGATGGGCGTCAATTTCATCTACGATCCCAGCCAGCAACTGGCCCGCATCTCCCGCGAGGAGTTTATGACCAGCGTGCGGGGCGCAGCCGTGCTGACTGTCAACGACTATGAGTTGGAGATGGCCAAGAAACTGTCGGGCCTGGACGAAGCGGGCCTGCTGACGCTGGTGAAGGCCATCGTGGTCACGCGCGGCGCGGCGGGCGCCAGCGTCATCACCCGCGCGGGCGAGGTGCACGCGCCCGCGGCGCAGCCGGAGGCGGTGCGCGAGCCCACAGGCGTGGGCGACGCCTTCCGGGCGGGCCTGCTGGTGGGGCTGAAATCCGGCTACGATTGGGAAACCATCCTCAAGCTGGGCAACAGCGCTGCGGTTTACGTCATCGAACAAATGGGCACGCAGAACCATCGCTATACCCGATCGCAATTCCTGGCCCGCGTCCGTGAAAATTACGGCGATCTGCCCGTTCTCGAAGAATGCTGCAAAGGTAAAAAGAGAGTCATTGAAATTGAATAATCGCCTCGGAATCTCAACTGACTCTCTATCGAATCGCCACCGGATTTTCCCCATTTTATAAAAACCAAACTGTCCAATCCACACAGGAGTCCTACATGACTGCAAAAGATTTTCATATCAAAGATATCAATCTGGCCGAGCATGGCATGTTTCGTATGCAGTGGGCGGCCAAAGAAATGCCCGTCCTCGATCTCATCGAAAAACGCTTCAAAGAAGAAAAGCCCTTCGAGGGCGTCCGCATTGGCGCCGCCATGCACGTCACCTCCGAGACCGCGAACCTGATGCGGGTGCTGTTGGCGGGCGGCGCCGAGGTCGCCCTGTGCGCAAGCAACCCCCTCAGCACCCAGGATGACGTGGCCGCGGCCCTGGTGTCTTATTACGAGATGCCCGTTTACGCCATCAAGGGCGAGACAAACGAAGAGTATCATCAGCACATGAGCGCGGTGGTGGACACCAAGCCCAACATTACCATGGACGACGGCATGGACCTGGTGGCGATGCTGCACACCCAGCGCAGCGATCTACTGCCCTATGTGGTGGGCGGCACCGAAGAGACCACCACGGGGGTGATTCGTCTGCGGGCTATGGCCGCCCAGGGCAAACTCAAATTCCCGGTCATCGCCGTCAATGACGCCGAGACCAAACACTTCTTCGATAATCGCTACGGCACGGGTCAGAGCACCATGGACGGTCTGCTACGGGCCACCAACGTGTTGCTGGCGGGCAAAGTTTTTGTCGTGGGCGGCTACGGCTGGTGCAGCAAGGGCATTGCCATGCGGGCCAAAGGCATGGGCTCCAACGTCATCGTCACCGAGGTGGACCCGCTGCGGGCGCTGGAGGCGGTGATGGACGGCTTCCGGGTGATGCCCATGCAAGAGGCCGCCAAAGAGGGCCATATCTTCGTCAGCGCCACCGGCGATATGCACGTGCTGGACACCCATCATTTCGAGGTGATGCGAGATGGCGCCATCCTGGCCAACAGCGGGCATTTCGATATCGAGATCAATATGGAAGGCCTGCGCAAGATGGCGGTGAAGATCACCCGGGTGCGGGATTTCCTGGATGAATATACCCTGGCCGATGGCCGCCGCATCTACGTGGCGGGCGAAGGTCGCCTGGTGAATCTGGCGGCGGCCGAGGGGCACCCCAGCGCCGTCATGGATATGAGTTTCGCCAACCAGGCCCTGGCCGCCGAATATCTGCTGCAACAGAAGGGCAAGCTGGAAGGCCAGGTGTATGATGTGCCTCGCGAGATCGACAACGCCATCGCCGCCCTCAAGCTGAAGGCCATGGAGGTGGAAATCGATACGCTGACCGAAGAACAGCAAGCCTATCTGAATTCCTGGACTATCGGCACCTGATTTCAGTAAACAGACATCACGGGCGCTTGCCCGCCGATACCGATGAAAATCTCGTTACGTCATTCTGAGCGACCAGCGGGAGCGAAGAATCTCGCGTTTACAGACGAGGAGATTCCTCAGTCGCTGCGCTCCTTCGGAATGACGTAAACATAACCTCGATAGTTGTGATTTGTAATCACGTCTGACGCAATCGCCAAATAAAGGCGCAGAACGCCGACGAAGATGGACGAAGGGACGAAAATCGACGAAAAAATCGTCCACCTTCGTCCAGATTCGTCTATTTTCGTCCCGGAGATAACGATTATCCCTGGGAGGCAGGTGGCGCAAGACCAAAAACACAACACTCGAGACATAACTTTATTTACGAAACAGTGAATAGCAGCCAGTATTCAGTGAGTAGCCGTCTAAAAATTGCCTCCCTTTTTCCAAATCAACACACATTTCTTACGTCATGTCGAAGCGAAGCGAGACATCCCCTTGCAGAGGGATAAATGCCTGCCACCGAGGAGATTTCTTCCTTCGGCGGCGCTCAGGGCATGCCTCGCTTCACTCGTCGAAATGACGTAGAAAAGGAAAATTTTTTAGACGCTCGTTTAAGATGGTTCATAGTCGCACTGATTACCGGTTGACGTAAAGTTTGGCTTTTTCGATCACTCAACCTTCCCTACGAGGAGACCAACATGAGCACAACTTTCATGCGCTCCCCCAAGCTTTTCTTCACCAGCGAATCGGTGACGGAAGGCCACCCAGATAAAATGTGCGACCAGATCAGCGATGCTGTGCTGGACGCGATCCTGGCCCAGGACCCCCGGGCCCGCGTGGCCTGCGAAACCGCCACCAAGACCGGTTTTGTGATGCTGCTGGGCGAGATCACCACCACGGCCCACATCGATTATGATCAACTCGTGCGGCAAACCGTGCGGGAAATCGGCTACACCGACAGCGACTTCGGCTTCGACGCCGACACCTGCGCCGTGCAGGTGGCCATCGCCCGCCAATCGCCCGATATTGCCATGGGCGTGGATAAAGCCCTGGAGGCCAAAGAGGGCCGGATGTCAGATGAAGAGGTTGAGACCACCGGCGCCGGCGACCAGGGGATGATGGTGGGCTTCGCCTGCAATGAGACCCCCGAACTCATGCCTCTGAGCATCAGTCTGGCCCACAAGCTCACCAAACGTCTCACCGGTGTGCGCAAAGAGGGCGTGCTGCCTTATCTGCGTCCTGACGGCAAGAGCCAGGTGACGGTGGAATACGCCTATGGACAGCCTCAGCGGGTGGATGCAGTGGTCATCTCTACGCAGCACGCCCCCGAAATCTCTCAGGCGCAACTGCGAAAGGACATCATCCAGCATGTCATCGAACCGGTGACAGGCGCCTGGATGAACGGCACCACCAAGATCTTCGTCAATCCCACTGGCAGATTTGTGACAGGCGGCCCCATGGGAGACGCCGGTCTCACCGGTCGCAAGATCATCGTGGATACTTATGGCGGCGTCGGTCGCCACGGCGGCGGCGCTTTCTCGGGCAAGGACCCCACGAAGGTGGATCGCTCGGGCGCTTATGCGGCCCGCTGGGTGGCCAAGAACATCGTGGCCGCGGGCCTGGCCGACCGCGTGGAGCTCCAGCTCTCCTACGCCATCGGCGTGGCCGAACCCCTGAGCATCAGCATCGAGACCTTCGGCACCGGCAAGATCGACGATGTGGTGCTGGAGAAACTGGTGCGCGAGCATTTCGACCTGCGCCCGGGAGCCATCATCCGCGATCTCAATCTGCTGCGCCCCATCTATCGACAGACGGCCGCGTAT